>NZ_JBHTMU010000007.1:0-142908 GCF_042679605.1 Litorisediminicola beolgyonensis | reverse complement strand
CCGGCGCTGGCGCGGGGCGAGCTGGCGCCGCCGCCGCTCCGGAACGATTGCTTCGCGCTGCCGCCGGGGGTGAGCTGGACGCCGGTCGACGCGGCGCTGGAGCGACTGCAGGAGCGGTTGGCGCCGGTCGTGTCGTTCGAGGAGCTGCCGCTCTTCCGCGCGGCGGGACGGGTGCTGGCGCGGGACGTCATGGCGCTGCGTCCGAACCCGCCCGAGGCCAACAGTGCGGTCGACGGCTACGGCTTCGCGGCGGATCTCGGGGGTGCGTCGGGCGAGGTGACCTTGCCCCTGCTCGCGGGCCGGGCGGCGGCGGGCGCGCCGTTCCGGCATGTCGTGCCGGAAGGATATGCGCTGCGTGTGCTGACCGGCGCGGCGCTGCCCGAGGGCGTCGATACGGTGGTTCTGGACGAGGACACGGCCAGCGACGGCGCGACGGTGGCGTTTCGGGGGCCGGTGAAGCCCCGGTCGAACACCCGGCGCGCGGGCGAGGATGTCGCGCGCGGTGCCTCGATCCTGACCGCGGGGCGTCGCCTGACGCCGGCCGACCTGGCGCTTGCCGCGGCGACCGGGCACGGGACGCTGCCGGTCTTTCGCCAGCTCAGGGTCGGGGTCCTGTCGACGGGGGACGAGTTGACCGAGCCGGGGGCGGCGGTGGCGCCGGGGCAGATCGCCGATGCGAACCGGCCGATGCTGCTGTCGATCCTGCATCGCTGGGGCTACGAGGCTGTCGATCTGGGACGCGCGCCGGACGACCGGAACGCGCTCGCGGCGCTCTTCGACCGCGCGGCGGATCGGGTCGACGCGCTTCTGACCTCGGGCGGGGCGTCCGCGGGCGACGAAGACCATGTCTCGGCCCTCTTGACGCAGGCCGGAAGCCAGGCGACCTGGCGGATCGCGCTCAAGCCGGGGCGGCCCCTGGCGCTCGGGGTATGGTCGGGGATGCCGGTCTTCGGCCTGCCGGGCAACCCGGTCGCGGCCTTCACCTGCGCGCTGGTCTTCGCGCGGCCCGCGCTCGCCCTTCTGGGCGGAGCGGGCTGGACGGCGCCCGACGGCATGACCGTCCCGGCGGGGTTCGAGAAGCGCAAGAAGGCCGGACGGCGCGAGTTCCTGCGCGCGCGGCTCCGCGAGGGCCGGGCGGAGGTGTTCCATTCCGAAGGCTCGGGCCGGGTGTCGGGCCTGAGCTGGGCGGAAGGGTTCGTCGAACTGGACGAAGAGGCGCGCGAGATCCAGCCCGGCGATCCGGTGCGCTACATCCCGTTTTCGGCTTTCGATCTCTGAGACGTCAGTTGAACGTCCCGGCGACGCGGCCGATCAGCATGAAGGCGCGGCTGGTGCGGGTGCCCGCGAATTCGGAGATCTCGGCATCGGTCGCGGTCTCGGCGAAGCGGGCGAAGCCACGGTCGTAGAGCCGCAGGAAATGATGCGCCGCGTCGCGGAAGATCGGGTCCTGCTTCATGCGCCCGGCGGTGAGCGCAAGGCTCGAGCGGTCGCGGATGCCGCCCAGGGCCGCGATGGCGCGGCCCCGCTCGCCCTGGGCGAAGCGGCGCCAGATCTCGGGGCGGGCCAGGTCGGGCGAGAGGTCGTCCATGTAGATGCCGTCCTGGCTCAGAAGCGTCAGCACGTCCTGCGCGGCCTGGACGAATTGCGCGGCGGGACGGTCCTTGAGGGCCTTCCGGAGCGCCGCGAACCCGGCCTGGTCCTCGGCGGTCTCGGGGAAGTTCAGCGCGCGGATCAGATCGGCATTGGACAGGGGCGGGCGCAGCGCCTCGGCCGGGGTGCCGAGGGCGAGGCTCGCCTGTTCGCCCGCGGGACCGGAGGGCGCGGCGCCGGGCGCGGCCTGCGCGGCGATCTGCTCTTTCGCGCGGGTCGAGGAGAACATCGCGAAGGCGGTCTCGGTCTTCTTCTGGCTGGCGGCGATGGCGTCGAGCTTCTTGGAGATGCCCTCGGGCGCGTTGTTCTGGTTGGACTTGGCCTGCGCCACATAGGCCTGGCGGAGCGCGTCGACCGCAGCCTGGAGGCGGGTGCTTTCATGGCGCATGATCCGCGTCGCGCGGGTCGCGGCAACGGCGACCCAGATCATCGCCACAGGAAGGAACAGCACCATCGCGGCCAGGAGAAAGCGCAGCCCATCCGCGCCCTCGGCCCCGCCCAGGACGAAATAGAGCCCCGCCACAAAGAGCCAGAGCGCGGACAGCGCCGCGGCGCTGATCTCGAGCCCGGTCACGCCCTCGCCCCCTCCCGCCGGGTAGGTTCCGAGCGGGGTGGAGTGTGTATCCTTGCTGTCAGCCATGACGGCGCTGTCGCCCCTCTCAGACGTAGTCGATCTTCAGGATCTCGTAAGAGCGCTCCCCGCCGGGGGTGCGGACCTCGACCGAGTCGCCTTCATCCTTGCCGATGAGGGCGCGGGCGATGGGGGAGCGGACGTTCAGGAGGCCCTTTTCGATATTGGCCTCGTGCTCGCCGACGATCTGCCAGGTCTTCTCTTCGTCCGTATCCTCGTCGACCACCGTCACGGTGGCACCGAACTTGATCGTGCCGGAGAGGGTCTTGGGGTCGATCACCTCGGCCATGCCCAGAACGCCTTCGAGCTCCTTGATCCGGCCCTCGATGAAGCTCTGCTTCTCGCGGGCGGAGTGATACTCGGCATTCTCCGACAGATCGCCATGCTCGCGCGCTTCGGCGATGGCCCGGATGATCGCAGGCCGCTCCTCGGATTTGAGGTGCTTCAATTCCGCTTCGAGCGCGGTGGCCCCCGCGCGGGTCATCGGTATCTTGTCCATGGGTCTTCCCGACAGTCATGTCCGGGGCGGGCAATTCCCCGGCGGTTCACATTTCCTGACCCGCGTCCTAATCATGGGGTCTCGGGTTGTTCAACCCTGCCGAGCGACGCGACATTTTGCAAGCAGTGCCGTGCCGATGGGCGCAGAGCTGCGCGACGCCGCGACAGAGACACCGGGACGCGGTGTCACAATTGAACCTGTGCTTGCGTCTTGATACTCCACGTCGAGTTTGAATCCGGGCGCAGGTGCCGTGGCGGCAAGGGAAGGACATGCAATGAGCGATATGACCCGCGAGTCGATGGAATATGACGTCGTCATCGTCGGTGCCGGCCCTGCAGGGCTTTCGGCGGCGATCCGTCTGAAGCAGCTCGATCCCGAGCGCTCGGTCGTCGTGCTCGAGAAGGGCTCCGAGGTCGGCGCGCATATCCTGTCGGGCGCGGTGCTCGATCCCTGCGGGCTCGATGCGCTGATTCCCGACTGGAAGGCCAAGGGCGCGCCGCTGACGGTGCCGGTCAAGCATGACAACTTCTACATGCTGGGCGAAGAGGGGCAGATCCGGGTTCCGAACTGGCCGATGCCGCCGCTGATGAATAACCACGGCAATTTCATCGTCTCGATGGGCAATGTCTGCCGCTGGATGGCCGAGCAGGCCGAGGAGCTGGGCGTCGAAATCTTCCCCGGCATGGCCTGCTCCGAGCTGGTCTATTCCGAGGACGGCGCGGTCAAGGGCGTGGTCGCGGGCGAGTTCGGCAAGACCGCCGACGGCACTCCGGGCGACGGCTACGAGCCGGGGATGGAACTGCACGGCAAGTATGTCTTCCTCTCCGAGGGCGTCCGCGGGTCGCTGTCGAAAGAGGTGATCGAGAAGTTCGACCTCTCGAACGGCAAGGAGCCGCAGAAATTCGGCCTCGGCATGAAGGAGATCTGGGAGATCGACCCGGCCAAGCATCGCGAGGGCACCGTGACCCACACGATGGGCTGGCCCTTGGGCAAGAACGCGGGCGGCGGGTCGTTCACCTACCACCTCGACAACAACCAGGTCTATGTCGGCTTCGTGGTGCATCTGAACTACGAGAACCCGTATCTCTACCCCTACATGGAGTTCCAGCGCTTCAAGCATCACCCGATGGTGGCGGAGCTCCTGAAGGGCGGGAAGCGCGTGGCCTATGGCGCGCGGGCGATCTCGGAGGGCGGCTACCAGTCGATGCCGAAGATGGTCGCGCCGGGCGTGGCGCTTCTGGGCTGCTCGGTCGGCATGGTCAACGTGCCGCGCATCAAGGGCAACCACAACGCGATGCTCTCGGGCAAGGCGGCGGCCGAAGCCGCGCATGCGGCGCTCGAGGCGGGCCGCTCGGCGGATGAGCTGAGCGCCTACGAGAGCGAGGTGCGCGAGGGCGCGATCGGCAAGGACCTCAAGAAGGTGCGGAACGTGAAGCCGCTCTGGTCGAAGATGGGCCTGACCGCGAGCCTCGCGCTCGGCGGATTCGACATGTGGACCAACAGCCTCTTCGGTGTCTCGCTCTTCGGCACGGTCGGCCATGGCAAGACCGATGCGGCGGCGACCGGCAAGGCGTCGAAATTTGCTCCCATCGACTATCCCAAGCCCGACGGAAAGCTGAGCTTCGACCGGCTGACCAACGTCTCCTTCGCGATGACCAACCACGAGGAAAGCCAGCCCGCGCATCTCAAGCTCAAGGATGCCAGCGTGCCGGTCGCGGTCGACTGGAAGGAGTATGCCGGTCCGAGCACGCGCTACTGCCCGGCGGGCGTCTACGAGTTCGTCGAGGAAGAGGGCAAGGACCCGCGCTTCGTGATCAACTTCCAGAACTGCGTGCACTGCAAGACCTGCGACATCAAGGACCCGGCCCAGAACATCGTCTGGACCACGCCGCAGGGGGGCGACGGGCCGAACTACCCGAACATGTGAGCGGTCACTCCCCGACCAGGTCCCGGGCGGCGTCGAGATAGCTGCCCGAGACCGGCAGGACCCGGCCATCGGACATCTCGAGCTCGTATTTCCGCCCGTCGCGGCGGAGCGTCTGGGCATGCGCGGTCGCGGCCCAATGCGACCGGTGGACCTGCGCGCCCGGCGTGTCGTCCAAGAGGTCGAGCGCGTCGGCCATGCGCATCAGGATCAGGTGCGCCCCGGCGGTGGTCGTGATCTCGGCGTAATGGTCCTGCATCGACACCGACATGATCTCGGCATCGCGCAGCTCGTGCGGGAGCCGCTGCGCCAGGCGTGACGCCTGCGGGGCGCTCTCTTCGATCACCGGCTCGGGCGCCTCGACCGTCGCCGCGGGCGCCATCTCGATCACGCCCTCTGCGGGCGCCGGCATGCGCGGCACGCGATCATGCGGGATGAACAAGGGTGGCTCCGCGCGGCCCTTGGGACGTCCGACCACCTGCGGCCAGAGAATGAACTCGATCGACGCCAAGAGTATCGAGAAGATCATCGCCTCGGACCAGAGCGCCGGGAAATAGACCTCGTCGGCGATCTCGGGGGCCATGACATTGTAGATGAAGCCGATCACGCCTGCGGCGGGGATCGATCCAAGCGCCACGCTCATGCCGAACCGGGTGGGCGGCGTGATGTGGCTGACGGCCGGGGCCTTGTAGATCCCGTGCAAGGCGAGATGCGTGAAGAAGGCCACGACAATGATGTCGACGGTCCAGAAGATCACGCGGTCCCACGGGTCGAGAGTCGCATAGGTTCCGAACGGACCCATGAGAACCGCGAATCCGAGAAGCGCGATGTAAATGACGAACTTCCGAAACCAGTCGATGTATATGTCGATTTCACGCATCGTGAATTTGCAATCCGGCGCAAGTTGCGAAGTTTTCAGAGGTTTTGCGCAGGTCAGCTTTACCGCATGGGCAGCGGCGAGTCATTAAGGTTCTCGTAGAGTAAAGAGTACGGAACACGGTTCGTTCCATCTCAGCGGTGAAGCTAAGTTGAGAAAATTCGTTTTCGATAGCGAGTAATTTATCTTCTGGGGGGTGGCGTTCGCGCCGCCCCTCATTGCTTGTGGGGCCTGCCCCCGTTACCATCTCGCGTCACCCTATCGCTCAGCCCATTAGAAGGCGCCAAAGGAGGCACGTTTATGGCAACACCGCGGTTTTTTCGAAGCCTGATCCAGCTTGGAGTGGTTTGCGCGGGCCTCGGCCTCGCCGTGCCCGCCTCTGCGCAAGGGGTGTCGGGCGATTACCTGGCCGCCCGCCAGGCGAGCGTCGTCGGCGATTTCAAGGCCGCGGCGCGTTACTACGACCTCGCGCTGATGCACGATCCCGAGCGGGGCGAGCTTCTGGAGCGCGCGGCCCTCGCGCATCTGTCCCTGGGCGACGTGGGTCGCGCCGGGATCCTCGGACAGCGCTACCTGGACAGCGGCGAGCGCAGCCAGATCGCCCAGCTTGCCGTGATCGCCGATCACCTGGCCAAGGAAGAATATGCCGCCGCGCGCGAGCTGATCGACACCCAGAGGGGCACCGGTCCCACGTCGGACGGGCTGATCCGCGCCTGGGCGCTCTTGGGCGAGGGCGACATGTCCGCCGCGCTCGTGGCGTTCGACGATGTCGCGAGCCAGGAAGGGATGCGGCGCTTCGCGCTCTATCAGAAGGCGCTCGCGCTGGCCTCGGTCGGCGATTACGAGGGCACCGAGGCGCTTTTCCAGCAGGAGGCCAGCGATGGGCTGCAGTTCAGCCGCCGCTCCGTGGTGATCCGCGCGACGATCCTCAGCCAGCTCGAGCGCAACGAGGACGCGCTGTCGCTGATCGACCGGACCTTCGGCGCCAATCTCGACCCCGGCCTGCGCAAGCTCCGCGCCCAACTGGAAGCAGGCGAGACGGTGCCCTTTACCCAGGTTCAGGGCGCCCGCGACGGTCTGGCCGAGCTCTTCTTCTCGCTGGCGCGTGTCTATGTCTCGGAGACCAGCGACGGGTTCACGCTGCTGCATTCGCGCATGGCCGAGGCGCTGAACCCCGATCACGTCGATGCGATCCTCTTCAGCGCCGAGCTTCTCGAGCAGATGGGGCAGCACGATCTGGCGGTGACGACCTATCGCAAGGTCCCGCGCGAGGATGACGCCTACCACGCCGCCGAACTGGGCCGGGCCGAGGCCCTGCGCGCCTCGGGTCGGGTGGATGCCGCGGTCGAGGTGCTCCAGAGCCTTGCCGAGACCCATGGCGACGTGCCGGTGGTGCAGTCGAGCCTCGGCGACCTGATGCGCCAGCTCGAGCGCTACGATGACGCCATCGCCGCCTACAGCCGCGCCATCGACCTTTTTGCCGAGACCGACGAGACCCAGTGGTTCCTGTTCTATGCCCGCGGCGTGGCGCAGGAGCGGTCTGGCAACGATGTCGAGGCCGAGGCGGATTTCCGGCGCGCGCTGGAGCTGAACCCCGATCAGCCGCAGGTGCTGAACTATCTCGGCTATTCGCTGGTCGAGCAGCAGCGCAAGCTCGACGAGGCGCTCGAGATGATCGAGCGCGCGGTCGCGCTGTCGCCGCGCTCGGGCTACATCGTCGACAGCCTCGGCTGGGTGCTCTACCGGCTTGGTCGTTACGAAGAGGCGGTCGGGCATATGGAGACCGCGGCCGAGCTGATGCCGGTCGATCCGGTGGTGAACGACCACCTGGGCGATGTCTACTGGGCCGTGGGCCGCGAGCTCGAGGCCGAGTTCATGTGGCGCCGGGCGCTGTCCTTCGCCGATAGCGGTACCTCGGCCGAGGACGCGGATCTGCCGCGCATTCGCCGCAAGCTCGAGGTCGGTCTCGACCAGGTCCTCGCCGAAGAAGGCGCGCCGCCGCTGGACGTGGCCTCGGATAAATGATCCGAGGCGTCGCGCCCGCCAAGATCAATCTCGCGCTGCACGTGACCGGGCAGCGCGAGGACGGCTATCACCTGCTCGATTCGCTCGTGGTCTTTGCCGATGTCGGCGACGTCATCGCGGTGCGGCCCGGGGCGCTTCTGGCGCTCGACGTGGCCGGGCCGATGAGCAAGGGCGTGCCGCGCGGCGAAAGCAACCTCATCATCCGCGCGGCCCGTGCGCTCGATCCCGAGAAGGGGGCCGAGATCACGCTGCACAAGCGTCTCCCGGTCGAGGCCGGGCTGGGCGGCGGGTCGTCCGATGCCGCCTGCGCGCTGCGGCTCCTGTCGGAGCTCTGGGAGGTGCCGATCCCCGACGCGGTCGACCGGATCGGCGCCGATGTTCCGGTGTGCCTTGCGCAGGGCGCGCAGCGGGTGAGGGGGATCGGGGAAGTGCTCGAGGCGCAGACCGGTCTGCCCGAACTGCCGGCGGTGCTGATCAATCCAGGTGTCGCGGTGCCCACGCCCGACGTGTTCGCGGGGCTCGAGCGACGCGACAATCCGGGTCTGGAAGAGCCGCTGCCGCTTCTGGCGGATCGGGACACGCTGATCGACTGGCTATCGCGCCAGCGCAACGATCTCGAAGCGCCTGCGCTCCGCATCGCGCCGGTGATCACGGACGCGCTGGAGGCGCTGTCGGGCGCGCGGCTGGCGCGGATGTCGGGATCGGGGGCCACCTGTTTCGGGCTGTACGACACGCCGGACGCGGCCGAGATCGCCGCGCTCAATATCGCGCGCGACAATCCAGGATGGTGGGTGCGGGCAGTGCTGCTCAATCCCGAGCACCACTCGGTCTCGATCTAGCTGACGCGCGCGACCACGTAATCGGCGAGGTCGATCAGCATCTGCCGCAGATCGCTTTCGGGAAGATGGGCCAGCGCGGTCTTGGCCTTTTCCGACCAGCCGAGCGCGTCCTCGCGCGTCGCTTCGAGCGCGCCGTGGCGGTTCAGGAGCGACAGCGCGGTGTCGAGATCGCCGTCTTCCTGCTTGCCCTTCTCGATGGTGCGCGACCAGAAGGCCCGCGCGTCCGCGTCCGCGGCGGCCACCGCCTTGATCACCGGCAGGGTCAGCTTGCGCTCGCGGAAATCGTCGCCGACATTCTTGCCGGTCGCATTGCTATCACCCTGATAATCAAGAAGATCGTCGACGATCTGGAAGGCGATGCCGAGCGCGTCGCCATAGTCGAAGAGCGCGCGGATCTCGTCTTCGGGCCGGCCGGCGATCACGCCGCCCACTTCGGTCGCGGCCGAGAAGAGCGCGGCGGTCTTGCCGCGCACGACCTTGAGATAGATCGACTCGTCGGTCCGCAGATCCTGCGCGGCGGACAATTGCAGCACCTCGCCCTCGGCGATGGTGGCCGAGGCGTTGGCGAGGATGTCGAGCACCCGCACCGACCCGGTCTCGACCATCAACTGGAAGGCGCGGGCAAAGAGGTAGTCTCCGACCAGCACGCTCGACTTGTTGTCCCAGAGGAGGTTCGCGGTCGGGCGACCGCGCCGCTGGCGGCTCTCGTCGACCACGTCGTCATGGAGTAGCGTCGCCGTGTGGATGAACTCGACCGTGGCCGCGAGATGGATGTGGTAGGGGCCCTCGTAGCCGCACATCCGCGCCGCCGCGAGGGTCAGCATCGGGCGCAGCCGCTTGCCGCCGGCCTCGACCAGATGCGCGGTGACCTCCGGGATGCGGGGCGCGTGTTCCGAGGCCATGCGGTCGCGGATCAGGACATTGACCGCCTCCATCTCCGAGGCGAGGGCCGCGACCAGCCGGTCATGCGGCTTGGCGGACGGTTGATCGAGGCTCATGAGGGGCACACCTCCGGTCAGGGTCGACAGGGACAGGGGCGCGGACTAGACCGGAGAGATGGAAGAACTCTTGCGCACCAACGACATCACCCTGATCCCGCTCGCCCGCACCCTGCTTGCCGAGGAGGGTATAGAGACCTTCGAACTGGACGTAAATATGAGCGTCCTAGAAGGCTCGATCGGCATTCTTCCGAGGCGGCTGATGGTGCGCACGGGCGATCTCGCACGGGCGCGGACGGTCTTGTGGGAAAACGGGGTGGCGTTTGACAGATGAGCGGTTCGCGCCCGAGGACCTGAGCCACGACCGGTTCCTGGGCGGACGTCTGACGCTGGCGCAGCCGCGCCGGGGCTACCGGGCCGGGATCGACCCGGTGCTGCTGGCCGCATCGGTGCCTGCCCGACCGGACGAGCGGGTGCTGGAACTGGGCTCCGGGGTCGGGACGGCGCTTTTCTGTCTGGCGGCGCGGGTCTCCGGGCTGTCGCTGACCGGGGTGGAGCGGGCGCCTGCCTATGCGGCCCTGGCGCGCGACAATGCCGCAGCGAACGGCATCGCGGCGCGGATCGTGACCGCCGACCTGGCGGCGCTCCCGGCGGAGCTCCGGCAGGAAAGCTTCGACCATGTGCTGGCCAATCCGCCCTATTTCGATCCCGCCGCGAGCAGCGCTGCCAGCGATCCGGGCCGCGAGGCTGGGCGCTCCGAGGAGACGCCCCTTGCGCTCTGGATCGAGGTCGCCGCCCGCCGCCTGCGCCCCGGAGGACGGCTGACGCTTATTCACAGGGCCGAGCGCCTGCCGCAGATCCTCGCTGCGCTGTCGGACCGGCTGGGCGCGATCTGCGTGCAGCCGCTCGCACCGCGGGAGGGGCGCGAGGCGCGGCTTGTGCTTGTCCGGGCGGCAAAAGGCGGTCGCGCGCCGTTTCGGCTGCTCGATCCTATCCGTTTGCACAAGGGACGGGCACATCTGCGGGACGAGGATGACTATGCTCCTGAAATCGCTCGGGTCTTGCGCGACGGAGAGGCGCTCTCGTTCGGCTAGGAGCGGTGGATAAACACAATCCGGAGCAAAACTCCGCCAACCTCTCGCATCTGCAGCGTGACTAGAATCGAATTCCGTGCTGCACTGAGGGTTCCACCCATCCAAAGGAGGTTTCCATGAGCTTGAGTTCGCATCTGCAGGAACTGAAGAAGAAGCACCGTATGCTGTCCGATGCCGTAGAAGAGGCGCAGAGAGCTCCGAGTGTGGATGGCCTGCATGTCGCCGAACTGAAGAAGCAGAAGCTCCGCCTGAAGGAGGAAATCAGCCGGTTGTCCAGCGAGACGGTGCATTAGCACCAGGCCTCGAGGCTGGAACGCTTCGGCCGGGCGCGCGTGTCGCGTCCGGCTTTTTCATATCCGCCGGTCTTCCGGGAAACCGAACGGGGCTGTCCGCACATCGTGTCGGTCCATCATGCAGACGACGCTGCCCTTCGCGGTGGTGCGGCGCTGCCGGTCAGGCTGTTCGGAAGTTTTAAACCGTCGCTGCCGCCCTGAACATTGCGGCTATCGCGTCAGAGCGGCGGCACGTATGTTTGCTGACGTAATTCGAAGATCACACTGACATGCCACTGCCTGATTGGATTAGATCACTGGTTGCCCGGCCAAGTGCGCGCCCGACGGAAAAGCTACCAGCGTCGAATAGAGATAAAGCTGGGCGCACGGACCTGATGAACGCTGTCATAGACGGCGATGCTGCGCGGGCGCGCAAGCTCTTGGAAGACGGCGCGGATCCTGACGTTGTCGACAAGGCCGGATGGAGCGCGCTCCATTTCGCCGCAAAGGAGTGCTCTCAGGATTTGGTCAAGATGCTTGTCGAGGCCGGGGCCAATCTGGAACTGCGTGACCGGCACGGCAACACGCCGCTTTGGCGTGCGACACTGAACTACAAGGGCGGTGCGGAAGCCATCAGCAGCTTGCTTGAGGCCGGCGCCGATCCCGACGCCGAAAACCGAAACGGCATCAGCCCACGCGCAATGGCGGATATTGTTGCAAACTACGATAAGGCGAAGTTTTTCAAAGACTATTGAGGCGGGTGTTGGACGCAGCGGCGGCTGAATTGAGCTCTTGGCAGTCCTGCGCGGCATCGCGGAAGATTGGCAGGTCGGGCTCTTGCCCGACCACCACGTTTTGCGGACATCTCCAAACGAAAAACCCCCGGTCCTGGGACCGGGGGTCGGATGTCGACGTCGCGGGCTGACCGCGGGGCCAGCCCGTGAGCTCTGCGTCTCAGACGAAGAACTGCGCGCCGTTGGCCGAGATTGTCGAGCCGTTGATGAATCCGGCATCGTCAGAGGCCAGGAAGGTGACGCAGCGCGCGATCTCTTCCGGCTCGCCGAGGCGGCCTGCGGGGATCTGGCTGACGATCTTCTCGCGGACCTTCTCGGGCACCGCCATCACCATCTCGGTGGCGATATAGCCGGGGCAGATCGCGTTGGCGGTGATGCCCTTGCCCGCGCCTTCCTGGGCGAGGCTCTTGACGATGCCGAGGTCGCCCGCCTTGGTCGCGGCGTAGTTGACCTGGCCGAACTGGCCCTTCTGACCGTTGATCGACGAGATCACGACGATCCGGCCGAAGCCGCGCTCGCGCATGCCCGGCCAGACCGGGTGAATGGTGTTGAAGACGCCGGTGAGGTTGGTGTCGATCACCTCTTTCCACTGCTCCGGGGTCATCTTGTGGAAGGGCGCGTCGCGGGTGATGCCCGCGTTGGCGACGACGACGTCGATCGGGCCCAGATCGGATTCGACCTGCGCGATGCCGTTCTTCGACGCCTCGTAATCGGCGGCGTTCCACTTGTAGGTCTTGATGCCGGTCTCGTCGGTGAAGGCTTTGGCCTTCTCGTCATTGCCGGCATAGGTCGCGGCGACCTCGTAGCCCTCGGCCTTGAGGGCCTTTGCGATCGCGGCGCCGATGCCGCGGCTGCCGCCTGTGACCAATGCGATGCGTGCCATGAGTTTGTCCTCCTCGTTCTGGTGGTTGTGTTAAGGGTTTAGCGCGCGAGGCGGCGACGTCACGCCACCGTCGGGTTGATGTCGGTGGTGTCGTCGAGGATGCGCCTCGCATCCGCCTCGCCATGGGCCCAGGTGTCCTTGAGCTTTTCGGGCGAGGTGAAATCTATCTTGTCGGCCGGGGTCTCGGAGGAGGGCGCGATATAGGTGCGCCCCTCGACCTCGGGGAGGCGGCGATAATCCCGGGTCAACAGGACCAGCGTCTCGCCCTCGTCGGGTTCGGGCAGCGGCGCCTGGCTCGCCATGCCGCCATCGACGACGCGACGCCCGTGCCAGAGCGGCGGCTCGAAGACCGGCGGGATGACGGCCGCGGCGCAGATCAAGTTGACCAGGTCGCCGTCGCGGGCCGCCTGGTTGGCGTCGACCAGCGTCGAGGTCAGTCCGAACTTCTCGGCCCAGCTGAAATGCGGCGAGTTCACCAGGTGCAGCTCGGCCTCGTAGGTCGCGGCCATGCCCATGCCGGTGAGGGTCGGAAAGCCGGTCTCGGGCGGGAAGGCGAGCAGGATCTGGAACTGCGGCCCCTCGGCGATCTTCTGCGCGGCCTCGGCGTCGATGATGCGGTCGACGACCTCGCAATAGAGCCGCTGGTGCGGCGTGATGCCATCCTCGTCGGGATCGAAGAGGTCGAGATTGCTGTCCTGCTTGTCGAACTCGGCGCACATCTCGTCGAGAAGGCGGCGCTCGAGACCGGCGATCCAGGCCGCGCCTGCCAGCGCACCGCCCGAGACGCCGGTGATCCGCTCGGGCCGGAAGCTGCGGTCCTGTCCGAGCACGGACATGAAGCCGCCCTGCCAGAAGCACCGCAGGCCGCCGCCCGAAAACACGAGCTGGGTCGGGTTATGTGGCAAACCTGCCATCGCCGGGCGCGAGACGGGCAGGCCGTAAAGCCTGCCCGGGATCGCTTACGGGCGCTCGACGCACATGGCGACGCCCATGCCGCCGCCGATGCAGAGCGTGGCGAGGCCTTTCTTCGCGCCGCTGCGCTTCATTTCGAAGAGCAGGGTGTTGAAGATGCGCGCGCCGGATGCGCCGATCGGGTGGCCGATGGCGATGGCGCCGCCGTTGACGTTCACCTTGGACGGATCCCAGCCCATGTCCTTGTTCACGGCGCAGGCCTGCGCGGCGAAGGCTTCATTCGCCTCGATCAGGTCGAGATCCTCGGGCTTCCAGCCCGCCATCTCGAGCGCCTTGCGGGACGCGGGGATCGGGCCGGTGCCCATGATCGACGGGTCGAGACCGGCGGTCGCGTAGGACACGATGCGCGCGAGCGGCTCAATGCCGCGCTTCTCGGCCTCTTCGGCGGTCATCAGGAGGACGCCCGCGGCGCCGTCATTGATGCCCGAGGCGTTGCCCGCGGTCACCGATCCGTCCTTGGCGAAGGCGGGGCGCAGCTTGGCCATGCCTTCGACGGTCGCGCCATGGCGCGGATGCTCGTCGGTGTCGACGACAACGTCGCCCTTCCGGGTCTTGACGGTGAAGGGGATGATCTCGTCGGCGAACTTGCCGGCCTTCTGGGCGGCCTCGGCCTTGTTCTGCGAATTGGCGGCGAACTCGTCCTGCTGCTCGCGGGAGATCTGCCACTGTTCGGCGACGTTCTCGGCGGTCTGGCCCATGTGATAGCCGTTGAACGCGTCCCAG
Organism: Litorisediminicola beolgyonensis; assembly: GCF_042679605.1. Classification (NCBI taxonomy): domain Bacteria; kingdom Pseudomonadati; phylum Pseudomonadota; class Alphaproteobacteria; order Rhodobacterales; family Paracoccaceae; genus Litorisediminicola; species Litorisediminicola beolgyonensis. Next base: position 128,787 of record NZ_JBHTMU010000007.1, on the reverse strand, counting down.
AGACCGTCGCGGATCATGGTGTCGATATACTTCACGTCGCCCATCTTGTGGCCGGCGCGCAGATGCGCGGCATGGGGCGAGAGGGTCATGTTTTCCTGACCGCCCGCGGCGACGATCTTGGCATCGCCAAGACGGATATGCTGGGCGCCGAGCATGATCGAGCGCAGGCCCGAGCCGCAGACCTGGTTGATCGACCAGGCGGCGCTTTCCTTCGGAAGACCGGCGTTGATATGCGCCTGGCGGGCGGGGTTCTGGCCCTGCGCGGCGGTCAGCACCTGGCCGAGGATGGTTTCGGAGACATCGGCCTTGTCGATGCCCGCACGCTCGACGATCGCCTCGAGAACGGCCGCGCCGAGGTCGTGGGCCGGGGTGTTTGCGAAGCCGCCGCTGAAGCCGCCGACGGCGGTCCGGGCTGCGGAAGCGATGACGATGTTGGTCATGGTTCGATCTCCGTGCGTTTAAATTGTCTGACGCGATCCGGATCCGGGAAGGCCGGAAGAACCGCTGGCTTGCGTGACAAGTATAGCACTGTCTCGGTGCGGGCAACCGAACGTAAGGTTTGCTTTTATAGGGGTTGAGGGGGGATCGGGCGCTCAGGATTTGCTGGATTTCCGCAAATGAGTGACGCTGCGGAACTCAGGCCTGCGGCGGCGCGTTGAGCCAATCAGGTCGCAAGAGATTGTTCAAAAAAATAGACAGATCTGCGGGGCTGATTCTGCGGCCCCGAGGTCGCCGCGCCGTGCCAGGGCGGCGTGATCGTGGGGGCGCCGAAGAAGTAGCCCTGCAGGCAATCGAGGCCCAGCTCTTCCAGGAACAGCGCATCGTCGGGGCGTTCGACTGTCTCGGCGACGGTGAACATGTCGAACTCGGCGGCAATCGCGAGGATCGCGCGCAAAAGGACCTGCCGGTCGGCATCGGCCGCGGCGCCGCGGATCATGGCGCCGTCGATCTTCATGATGTCGAACTGGAACGTGCTCAGAAGCCGGAGGTTCGTTGCGCCCGCGGCGAAGTTGTCGATGGCAAAGGACACGCCGCGGCTTTGCATCCGGCGCATGAAGGTCGCGACAAGCTCCGGGACCCGCATGATCGAGCTTTCCGTGACCTCGAGGATCAGCCGCTCGCCGAGGCCGGGGTCGTGGCGGAGGTGGCGGTCCAGAAGGTCCAGCCAGTCGGGATAGCCGATGGAACGGGCCGAGACATTGACGGCGAGGCGCAGTCCCGGCTCGGCCCGGAGCGCGTCGAAGCCCATGTCGAGGGCGCGGCAGTCCAGAACGCGACCGATCTCGCTGTCCTCGACCTCGGCCATGAAGCTGCCCGCGGGGATGATCCGGCCGGTTTCGTCGAGCACGCGGATCAGCGCCTCGTGAAAGGCGACCGGGTTGGGGCGCCTTGCCTGCACGATGGGCTGGTAGGCCAGGCAGCAATCGCCGCCACGCACGGCCCGCGCCACCATCGCCTGCAGATCGCCGTCGCGCAGCGCCACGGCTTCGCTGAGCGCATTGCCTGCCCGGTCCTGTTGCAGGCCGTGCCGCTTGCCCTGTGCCATACCCCTCGCTCCTTCACGATCTAGCAGGACGCTATCGGAGCGGGTTTAAGCGCCGCTTAACGCGCAGGCCCCGAGACCCGGCAGAATACCGCAAATGCGAACGATCCCGGGCCGGAGGGCTGGCGTGTTGACAGGGCCGCGGCAGCTGCTATACGCGCGCTCCTATTGGTGTTGGTGGCCCCCGCAAGGGGATGCCTGTCAGGGTCCCAGTGACCCAGAGGACAACGCCCTTCATAGACGCCGGGCCGACCACCCGTCCGGTATCGCATATCGAAGGAGATCAGACGGTGACCAAACGCACCTCTGCCAAGTACAAGATCGACCGCCGGATGGGCGAAAACATCTGGGGTCGCCCGAAATCCCCGGTCAACCGCCGCGAATACGGCCCCGGCCAGCACGGCCAGCGCCGCAAGGGCAAGGTCTCGGATTTCGGCCTGCAGCTCCGCGCCAAGCAGAAGCTCAAGGGCTACTACGGCGACATGACCGAAAAGCAGTTCCGCCGCATCTTCGCCGACGCCGAGCGTCAGCGGGGCGACACCGGCGAGATCCTGATCGGTCTTCTCGAGCGCCGTCTCGACGCGATCGTCTACCGCGCCAAGTTCGTGCCGACCGTCTTTGCCGCACGCCAGTTCGTGAACCACGGCCACGTCACCGTGAACGGCCGCAAGGTCAACATCCCCTCCTACCGCGTGAAGGAAGGTGACGTGATCGAGGTTCGTGAGAAGTCGAAGCAGCTCGCATCGGTTCTCGAAGCCGCGCAGCTTCCCGAGCGGGACGTGCCCGACTATCTCGAGGTCGACCACTCCAAGATGAAGGCGACCTTCGTGCGCCAGCCGGGCCTTTCGGACGTGCCGTACCCGGTGGTGATGGAGCCGAACCTCGTCATCGAATTCTACGCGCAGAACTGATCTCTGCGCCGCAGGACAAGCGAAAGGCCGCGCTCTTCGGAGCGCGGCCTTTTCTCTTTGGCGATGGGCGGTGTGGTGTCTTGCGGCCTACCAGCGCTTCAGAGTGTCGCCGAAATCGATCTTGGGCGTTAGCTCGACCACGTGCTCGTATTCGGCCTCGGGGTCGTCGTGGCGCGCCGCGATGATCCGCGCCGCGGTCTCGCCGATCTCGCGCCGCCCGGCATCCATCGTCGCGAGCTTGCGGGGAAGACCCTGCAGAAGCTCCACGCCGTTGAACCCCGCGAGCCCGATCTGGCCGGGGATGTCGATCCCCTGTTCGAGCAGCCACAAGAGCCCGCCCGCCGCGATCATGTCGTTCGAGTAATAGAGGAAATCGACGTCCGGCGTGCGCTCCAGCATCGTCTGGGTCAGCTCGCGCCCCTTCGCGAGCGCCGAGCCGCCCGAGTAGAACTCCTGGTCGGCGATCTCGATCCCGGACTTGGCGAGCACCTCGGTGAAGCCTTCGAACCGTTTCCGGGCGCGGTGATCGAGCGGCATCTTGGTGCCGAGAAAGCCGATCCGTTCGAACCCGGCCTTCAGGATCGCACGGCCCATCTCGCGGCCCGCGCGGCGATGGCTGATGCCGACCATCGCGTCCACGGGCGTGCCGTCGGTGTCCATGATCTCGACCACCGGGATGCCGGCGGCGCGGAGCATGGCCCGCGAGGCCTCGGAATGCTCGAGCCCGGCCACGATGACACCGGAAGGCCGCCAGGAGAGCATCTCGTAGAGAACGCGCTCTTCCTTCTCGGGCAGGTAATCGGTGACGCCCACGACCGGTTGCAGATCGGTGGTCTCGAGCACCGAGGAGATGCCTGCGAGCACTTCCGGAAACACCATGTTGCGCAGCGAGGGGATCACCACGGCGATGAGGTTGACCCGCTGGCTGGCAAGCGCGCCCGCGATCTTGTTGGGGACGTATCCAAGAGATTTGGCCGCATGCATGACCTTCTCGCGGGTGGCCTCGGACACGTCGCCGCGATTGCGCAGGACCCGGCTGACGGTCATCTCTGAGACGCCGGAGGCTTCAGAGACGTCGCGCAGGGTCAGGGGGCGGGGCGGGGTAGGCGGCATGGGAGCCTCCTCGTCAGGTCTTTGGTCCACTATGCCGATGCAAGGGGCAGGCACAAGGGAGCCCCGGATTTCGGCCCGGATTTCGGGGTGACAGCCGTGACCGGCTTGGCTAACTCTGACCGCGCGCGGCCCCGTGGCTCAACTGGATAGAGCAGCCCCCTCCTAAGGGGCAGGTTGCAGGTTCGAATCCTGCCGGGGTCGCCAGCGCATGTCCCGGAGCCAGAGCGATCGGCCCGAACCGGAGGCCCTAGCTGAAATGTGGCATGGGCGAGGCGGAGGTCGCCGACGATTCGGGCCGGAGTGCCGTCAATCATCGGGTTTTCGCGGCGCATCCAGAACAATCTCGGGATCATCGGGGCTTTATCCCGGGAAGCGAGGACAAATCGGGCTGAAATGGGGCAGGATTGTGCTCGGTTCTTGGTGAAATGTGGCGAAACTAGGTAAGCTCTGGTCACGGCTTGGGGGAGTCGTGGGTTCATTGAGACGGGTGCTGCCATGTATGTTCAACCGCTTGCCACCGAAACGCAGCGCGTCAGCGCGTATCGGTCTGCTCAGGCCAACTACGCCGCGGCGCTGAAGGTCGCGCCTGCGGCATCTGCTGCGCAGGCCGCGCCGACGGAGGCTCCGCAGGCGCCGGAGCAGACCGTCGAGGCGCGGCAGGCGGATGAGAAGCGGATCAAGTTCGAGCTCTTGCGGCGTCTGCATGCGGCCTCGAATGCCGGGACGGTGAAGCTGCGGGACGTCTCGCGCGCCTTCGACGAATCCGCCGCGGCGGTCTGAGGTGCGCAAAGACCACCTTCCTCAAATCACCTGGATCACGCCCTTGTCGACGGCCAGCACGTAGCCGCGCTTGGCGATCGTCTTCACCAGAAGCTCCGATACCATCTGATTGCCGAGACCGTCGCGCAGGCGCTTGATGCGCGTGGCGCCCGCGGCCTCGTCGCAATCGGCCTCGGACCGGCCGGAGATCATCGCCTCGATCCGCGTGCCGGTCATCATCTCGTCATCGAGCCGCGCCTCGGCCAGGACCGCGAGCGTCTCCATCATCGCCTCGGTGAGCTGGAAGCCCATCGTGTTCAGGTAGACGGTGTTCTCCTCGCGGCTGATGATGAGCGAGCTGACCTCGATGCCTGAGCGCTCGATCTGCGCCATCCGGCGGTTCAGCGTCACCAGCATCACCAGGAAGACAAGCGCCGCGATCAGCATCGCGGTGGCGAAGACCAGGAGCACGAAGATCACCGTGCGGTAGCTTGCCAGCGTCTCGGCAAAGGCGGTGCCCGATTGCGCGAGGATCTCGAGAAGCTTGATCTCGGCCTGCGCGGTCAGGTCGTCATTCTCGACGAAGAGCTGCTCGACCCGCGCGTTGAACGCGCCGGCATCGGGCAGGGCCCAAAGGAGCCACACGCCCGCTAGGACGAGAAGGGCGACGATGGCGGCGATGCCGTAGGTGACGATGCGCCCGCCGGTGCGGCGCGCCTCAGTAGCGGAGATAGTTTGATCCGGCACTGTCCTTCCTCTCTTCCAGCCCGTCCGCGTCGAAGACCGACACGATCGTCAGCAACTCCCAGCCTGCATCGCGCAGGCGCGGGCGCAGCGCATCGGCTGCGGACCTCTTATCGCAGGGAGCGTCGATCTCGGCCACGCCGTAATGCAGGCGCAGCGGGTCGGTGCGCTTGGCCTTGTAATCGGCATAGCACGCCGCCTGGGCGAGAGAGGGGGCCAGAAGGGCCATGAAAACAAGTGCGTATCTCATGGTCTTACCCTGCGCGCGTTCGGTCTGAAAAACAATAACACGGAGCGTCGCGGACCGCTGATATCCGATGACACGGGCGCGACATTGCCTGTCCCGGCCCCCTGACCCCAGCCTTGGATCACCGACCCCATCGCCGGCGCTGCCCGGCACATACGGAGCTTGATCCCCGATCCAAGGAAAGGACCAGACCCATGTCCCGCAAGTTCATCGCCGCCGTTCTCTCTGTCTCGCTGGTAACCGCTGGGGTCTCCGCATCTCCGGCCCGCGCGGCAGAGGCCGAGGATATCGCCCGGGCGCTGGGCGGGATCGCGACTGTTCTGGTGATCGGCAAGCTGATCCGGGATGCGCGGGACGAGGACAATGCCAAGACCGAGGCCGAGCGCCGCAAGGACGCGGCGCGGGAGGCCGAGAAAGAGCGGCGCGAGGCGCATGCGCGCGACCGCGAGCGTCGGCAGGACTGGCAGGACTGGCAGGACTGGCAGGATCGGGGCCGCTACGACCGCTGGGAGGGCGGCAGCCGGTGGTTCCCGAAAGGTCACCCGCTCTACGACTGGCAGAAGCGCGACAGGGGGGACCTGCGCCGCGCGCCGCTGCCCGCGGCCTGTCTTCTCGACACGCGCAGCCGCAGCGGGCGCCGGACCGAGGTGCTGGGCGTGCGCTGCGTCGAGCGCAGCTATGCGAGCGCACGGCATCTTCCCGACAGCTGTCTGACCCGGGTCGACACGCCGCACGGCCTTCGGGTCGGCTACGAGGCCCAGTGCCTTCGGGAGCGCGGCTGGAGTTTGTCCCGCCGCTGAGGCGGCAGAGTTCGGCGAGGCGTCACTTGGCCCCCGGGGGCGCCGAACCGAGGGGGCGCGGATCTCCGCCGGATCCGCGCCCTTTTTTCTTTCTGGCGAGGGAGGTCGCCGGGCTGGTAGGACCATGCCCATGCCGGGTCCCGATTCATCGCTGGAAGAGGCGCTTCTGGCGCAGGGTGCAGGCGCCATCGCTGGGGTCGACGAGGTCGGGCGAGGGCCGCTGGCCGGTCCTGTCGTCGCCGCCGCGGTGATCTTCGACCCCGCCACGCTGCCCGAGGGGCTGAACGATTCCAAGAAGTTGAGCGAGCGGAAGCGCGAGGCGCTGACGGCTCTGCTGATGGAGCGCTGTCTCGTCGGCATCGGGTCGGCGAGCGTCGCCGAGATCGACGAGATCAACATCCTGCGCGCCAGCCACCTGGCCATGCTGCGCGCGGTCGAGGCCCTGCCGGTCCGGCCCGATCACCTCTTGATCGATGGCAACATGATCCCGCGCGACTGCCCCTGTCCGGCGAGCGCGGTGATCAAGGGAGACGCCCGGTCCGTGTCCATCGCGGCGGCCTCAATTGTGGCAAAATCGTGGCGTGACAAGGGGATGCGGGATTTGGCGCAACAGTATCCGGGATACGGTTGGGAGACCAACATGGGATACCCGTCGAAAAGCCACATCTCCGCGCTTCGAGATCTCGGCGTGACCCCACATCATAGGCGGTCCTTCAAGCCCGTCCACAATATCTTGTTTCAAGAAATTTCTGCAAAGCCATGATTCAAAAATGGAATTGACCGCGAATCAGCTTTGACTCAGTCTTTGCCTCAACCACCAGATGCGCCGTCAGAGCGCCGGGGACAGAGGCAGAGAAATGACGAAGATGACCGATCTGAAGGGCGCGAAAGCGCTCCCTCTCAACACGATCCTAGCAGGGGATTGCATCGAGGCGATGCAGGCCCTGCCGGACGCGTCGGTCGACCTGATTTTCGCCGATCCGCCCTACAACCTGCAGCTCAAGGGCGAGCTGCATCGCCCCGACAACTCGCGCGTCGATGCGGTCGACGACCACTGGGACCAGTTCCAGAGCTTCGCCGCCTACGATGCCTTCACCCGCGCCTGGCTGGCCGAGGCCAAGCGTCTTCTGAAGCCCAATGGCGCGCTCTGGGTGATCGGTTCCTATCACAACATCTTCCGCGTCGGCTCGGCGCTGCAGGATCACGGGTTCTGGATCCTGAATGACGTGGTCTGGCGCAAGTCGAATCCGATGCCGAATTTCCGCGGCAAGCGGCTGACCAACGCGCATGAGACGATGATCTGGGCCTCCAAGGAGGAAGGCGCGAAATACACCTTCAACTACGAGGCGCTGAAATCGCTGAACGAGGGCATCCAGATGCGCTCGGACTGGGTGCTGCCGATCTGCAATGGCGGTGAGCGCCTGAAGGACGAGCACGGCGACAAGGCGCATCCGACCCAGAAGCCCGAGGCGCTTCTGCACCGGGTTCTCGTGGGCTCCACCAATGTCGGCGACGTCGTGCTCGACCCGTTCTTCGGCACCGGCACCACCGGCGCCGTGGCCAAGATGCTTGGCCGCGACTGGATCGGGATCGAACGTGAGCCCGCCTATCGCGCCGTCGCGGAGCGCCGCATCGCGGGCGTTCGCAAGTTCGACAAGACGGCTCTCGAGGTAACCCGCGCCAAGCGCGCCGAGCCGCGCGTTCCGTTTGGCCAACTCGTCGAGCGGGGCATGTTGCGCCCCGGCGAGACGCTGGTCTCGGCCACCGGGAAATCGGCGCGTGTTCGCGCCGACGGCACGCTGGTCGGTCTCGACGTCAAGGGATCGATCCACCAGGTCGGCGCCCATCTCGAGGGCGCACCGAGCTGCAACGGCTGGACCTACTGGCACTTCAAGCGCGACGGCAAGACGGTGCCGATCGACGTCTTGCGCCAGCAAATCCGGGCCGAGATGGCCGGGGGCTGAGGCCTCTCTCACACAGTTACCGCCAGGGTCCGTGACCGCTCTCCGGACCCGCACCTTACCCCGCCTGCTCGACAGGCGGGGGTTTTTCGTTTTCCGGGCACCGGTCCGGCCGAGACCGGCGCGATGCGAATACCGGCCTTGCGGCGCGCGCCGGGTCCCTGGGCTTGCACATCGCGCGCGGCTCCGGTCAGGTGCGCCCCAAGCCGGGCAGGAGGAACACGATGGATATCAGGGCCATGCTGATGGGGCTCGCCTTTGCGGCGATGTGGTCCTCGGCCTTCACCTCGGCCCGCATCATCGTCACCGCCGCGCCGCCGCTCATGGCGCTCAGCCTGCGGTTTCTCCTGTCGGGGATCATCGCCATCGCCATCGCCCGCGCGATGGGCCAAAGCTGGCGGCTGACCCGCGGCCAGTGGCGCGCGACGATCATCTTCGGGCTCTGTCAGAACGCGCTCTATCTCGGCCTGAACTTCGTGGCGATGCAGACCATAGAGGCCTCGCTCGCGGCGATCATCGCCTCGACCATGCCGCTGATCGTGGCGCTGGCGAACTGGCTGGTCTTCCGCGAGAAACTGCCCGCTCTGGGCATCGCGGGTCTCGTCGCCGGGATCGGCGGGGTGGTCCTGATCATGGGCGCGCGGCTCTCGGCGGGCGTCGATGTCTGGGGCGTGGCGCTCTGTATCCTGGGGGCGGCATCGCTCGCGGCCGCGACCCTGACGGTGCGCACGGCCAACGCAAGGGGGAACGTGCTGATGGTCGTGGGCCTGCAGATGCTCGTCGGTGCGGCGGCGCTGGCCTTGCCCGCGGCGCTGTTCGAGACGCCGGTGTTCGAGCCGTCCTGGACGCTTCTCATAGCGTTTCTCTACACCGTGCTGGTGCCCGGCGTGCTGGCCACGCTGGTCTGGTTCCTGCTGGTCGAGCGGATCGGCGCGGTGAAGGCGGCGACCTTCCACTTCCTCAACCCGTTTCTCGGTGTCCTGATCGCGGCCGCGCTTCTGGGCGAGGCGCTGGGCTGGGCGGATTTCGTCGGTGTCGCGGTGATCGCCGCGGGCATCCTTGCCGTGCAGCTGGCGCGGGTGCAGCGCGCCTGAGCGTCAGGCGGTTTCGGTGACGAAGGCGAGGGCGCGCGACGAGGCGGTCAGCCCTAGCCGGTCGCGCAAGGCGTCGCTGGTCAGAAGGGCGGCCAGCCCGGCCCCGCCCGAGGGCGTGGTCTCGAGCCCCGCATCCGCGATCCGCGCCATCTGGTCCGCGACCTCGCCGTCGGAGACCAGAACGACCGCGTCCGCGTCCCGCGCGAGGCCCTTGAGCGCGATCAGCGACGCCGCCTTGCAGTCGAGCCGCCCCATGGTCGAGACCGGCCCCTCGGTCAGAACCGGCATGCCTGCGCTGAGGCTCTTGGCGATGCAGGGCGCCGCCGTCGGCTCGACGATCACGATCCGCGGGGCGTCGCCCCAGGCGCGGCGCGCGGCGGCCGCGACCGCGGCGGCGAGACCCCCGACACCGGCCTGAACGAAGACGTGGCTCGGCGCGTCTCCGATCTGGCGAGCCACCTCGGCCATGAGCGCGAGATAGCCCTGCATCAGGAGACGGGGCGGGTCGGTATAGCCCTCCCAGGAACTGTCCGAGAGCAGCCGCCAGCCCTTCTGCTGCGCGGCCTCGGCGGCGGCATCCATGCTGGCCTCATAGGTCTTGCCCGCGCGCACGACCTCGGCGCCGGTCTCCTCGAGCCGGAGGGCGAAGGCATGGGGCACCGTGTCGGAGAGATAGACCACGGCCTTGGCGCCGAAGACCCGCGCACCGGCGGCGACGGACAGCCCGTGGTTCCCGGCCGAGGCGGTGACGTAGGTCTCGCCCGTGAGCGCCTGCGTCAGATCTTCCGCGCCGGTCTCGACCGCGGCGCGGGCGATCACATGCGCGGCGCCGAGCGCCTTGAAGCTGCCGAGACCCATGCGGTCCCGTTCGTCCTTGACGAAAAGCGCGCCGATCCCTGCGGCCTCCGCCAGACCGGGCGCCTCGACAAGCGGGGTTTCCGCATGCGCGGGGCAGCGGGAAAGCAGCTCTTCGACCGGGGCGGGATCGTCCTCGGGCAGGGGGATGCTGGCGGGCAGGTCCAGTTGGTCCGGATGGCCGCGCAGGGGATTGTCGTAGAGGTCGGGCATGGTGGGCTCTCCAACTGGGCGCGCGCGGGCGTGGTCACGCAAGGGTGGCCGAATGTCGACCGCGTCGGCGCCACGGGATGTGATCACCGCCGGTTGCCTGTTTATGCAAGTCCCGGAGCGGTATGTCACGCGGGCCCCGCGCCCTCGACTTTGGGCAGGCTCCGATAGGACGGCGCGGGACCGGCATCCGCGCCCTCGGGCGGTCACGCGGCGTCACCCGGTTGACCTAAACGTGTGGCTCCGAGAAGCATTCTCGTAAGTCGCGAAAATACGGAAACAATTTTCAAATCTTCCGCCGGGGCCCCGGGCAATCATTGATCCGCGAGAGTCGCGTCGGTTATCCGGGACGGAGCGCGGGACAGGCTCTTCAGAGCGGCGCGCGTCAAGACGACAGGTTTGGTATTTCGAGTTTGGAGGCGGCATGCCTTATTTAAGGGACGACGGTCTTGTCGACGTTGTCGCGGCGACGATTTCGCGCGTGATCAACGACAAAGGCTGGGACAGCATCACCGAAGAAGAGCGCGCGCGGTCGCGAGAGGCGGCGCTGGCGGTGATCGACGATCTTGGGCTGACCGAGACGCGGAGCCGGGCGGAATTGTCGCTCAGACCGCGCCCCCAGGACGTCTAGGCGGTCACGAAGGTCGCATCGCAGGCGCTGCAGGCCAATCCGCTGCCGAACGGGTGCAGCGGATGAAACTCGTGCCGGCTTTCGGCGCAATGCGGGCAGACGCTGAGGAAGAGCTCGGGGTTTTCCTGAGGCTTTGCCAGGCGCAACACCGTGAAACCATTGGCGAGGGTGTGGCGGCGGTAGAGCGCGCGCTTCCGCTCGAACTCCTGGTCGCGGATCGCGGCCTCTTCCAGCTCGGTCAGTTGCTTGAGCAGCTGAAGCTGGTGCGTGCGGGCGTCCTGAAGCTGCGCGGCCAGGGACGACAGGATCAGCATCTTCTCGACGACGGTCTGATTGCTCGCCTTGTACCCGTCCGGACTGTCTGCGAGGCGCTTTGCCCCGAGCGTGGCCTTCTCGAGTGACATGAGCCCATGCGCCGCATGACTCATCGCCCGATCCAAGAAGACAGAGCCCACGTCAGATCCCCCCAAAAACCAATAACTTCGCACATGAACCAACAGTGACTTCCATCTCTGCAAAGTCAACCTTGACGAAAGTGCGGGTGGTCACATTCTCCTGATGTGCCTGTTCCTGCGCCGAAAACAGCCGCGCTCCCGGATAGGAAGCGCGGCTTCAGGCGTGGATGCGTGTGGTGGCTCAGGCGACGAGCTTGGCCACGTCGCCTTTGCCCATGAACGTGTCATGCAGCACTGTGATGGAGCGGTCGCGGTCATCGCGCTTCACCACGAACTGCGCATCGACCGTCCGGGTGGTCTGGTGGGCGGAGATCACGTCGATCTCGCCTCCGCGCAGGGCGCCGAGACCGCGCTCGAGCACGTGGAGGCCGCGCAGGTCGCGCCCGATCACCGACACAATGGCGGTGGCCTGCACGTTGACCTCGGCATTCGGATAGACCTTGGCGAGCTCGTTCTCGACCTTGCGGAGGGCGCTGATCGGGGCGTCGACATAATGCGTGATCGTATTCGCATTCGAGGTCTTCGACACGATGCGCAGGTTGTGGCGGGTCAGGATGTCGAGGGTCTGGGCATCGTAGCCTTTGACGCCGACCATGTCCTGCTCGAAGAGCTCGAGCGCGTAGACGTCGAGACCGCAGACGATCTCGGCCACGCCCTGTTCGGCTTCGGCCTCGTCGATCAGCGTGCCGGGATCTTCCGGCTCGAAGGCGTTGGTGACACGGAGCGGCACGCGGGTCTGGCGCAGTGCCTTGGCGGCGGTCGGGTGGATCGCCTCCATCCCCATGTTCGACAGCTGGTCGGCCACGTCGTAATTGGTGTGACCGAGCTTGCGCACATTTTCCGCGCCGACGAGTTTCGGGTCGGCGGAGGAAAGGTGGAATTCCTTGTGGATGATCGCCTCGCGCGCCTCGGTGAGGGCCGCGATCTGGCTGAAGGTGACCTCGGAATAGCCGCGGTCGTACTTGTTCATCAGGCCTTCGGCGCATTGCGCGTAGCCCGTGACGATCGGCATCTCGGTCTCGAGGTCGATGCTCTTGAGAGCGTCCTCGATGCGCTGGTCGAGCGTCATCTCGCGGTCGTCGCGCCAGCCCGAGAGGTCGACGCAGCGCGCGTTCACGCCGTTGCGGCGCAGCAGCAGCGAGGTGACGAAGGCGGAATGCGCCTCGCCCAGCCCCGAGAGCAGCTCGCGGGTCAGCGCCATGTGCTGGCTCAGGCGGAAATGGCCGTAGGAGCAGAGGCGATGCAGGTCGATGAGGCAGTTGCGGGCGCCCTCGACGCGGTCGCGGACGAAGTCGTCGGCTTCCTGGCGGTCGGCGGGGTGCTCCAGCAGGGCGTCATGGGCGTCGCGCATGGCCCGGTCGACCTTGGAGAGCGCGCTCATATAGGCGTGCTCGTCGGTCTCGTCGGCGAAATGCGCGAAGACGCCAGGCTCGCCGGTCTTCTTGTGTTCAAGGAGGAGGTCGGTGATGCCGCCGAACGCGGAGACCACGAAGATGCGATTGTAGTCCGGGTCCGAGACGCGGAAGAGCGGCTCCAGCAGTTCATCGAGGCGCGACATCGAGGTGCCGCCGATCTTTTCGACGGTGTGGTTCTTGAACTCGAGCGTCATGGGGTGATCGCTCTCCTTTCTGGGTCGTCTTGTTCGGTGAGGAGGGTCAGGGCGGAAAAGGGGCCGCCCCGACCGAAGGTCGTCTGTGCCTGCGCGGCGCGGTTCAGGCCGCTTCGTCCGGCGCGGCGTAGGAGCCGTCTTCGCGGTGCACTTCGTTGCCGGTCACCGGCGGGTTGAAGCAGCAGGCCATGACCAGCTCTTCCTCGGCACGCAGGGTGTGGTGGTCGTGCTCGTTCAGCGCATACATGACGCCGGGCGTGATCTCGTGCGTCTCGCCGGTGGCGAGATCGGTGATCGAGCCCTTGCCGGACATGCAGTAGACGCTCTCGAAGTGGTTCTTGTAGTGGAACGTGTGCTCCGACCCGGCTTCGAGGGTGGTGATGTGGAACGAGAAGCCCATCCCGTCATCGGCAAGCAGCATCCGGACGGATGTCCACTGTGCGTCTGAGACGGCCTTGTCGGTGGTTTTGAGTTTGTTGAAATCACGAACGATCATGTCTGTTACTCCGCTGCGAGTTTCGCTTGTCCGGTCACGTCCTGCGTGGCCTCAAGCAGGATCGCGAGGCCCTTCTGGAACGTGTCGACCGGGGTGGTGAGGGGGGCGAGCACCTTGACGACCTCGTCGTCGGCGCCCGAAGTTTCGATGATCAGGCCCTTCTCGAACGCCTTGGCGCAGATCGCACCGGCCAGCTCGCCGCTGCCGACATCGACGCCCTGCATCATGCCGCGACCCTTCAGGGTGGCGCCGGGGACGCAGTCTGCGATGGCCTGCAGGCCGGAGGTGAGCATCACGCTCTTCTCGTGGACCTTTTTCTGGAACGCGTCGTCCTTCCAGAATTTCTCCAGCGCGACGCGGGCGGTGACAAAGGCGTGGGTGTTGCCGCGGAAGGTGCCGTTGTGCTCGGCAGGCTTCCAAATATCATGGTCGCGCTTGATCAGCAGGCAGGCAAAGGGAAGACCGAAGCCCGACAGGCTTTTCGCCTGAGTGATCATGTCCGGCTCGATATCCATGCCTTCGAAGGAGAAATACGTGCCGGTGCGGCCGCAGCCCGACTGGATGTCGTCGATGATCAGCATCGCGCCGTGGCGCTTGGCGAGGCGGGCGATGCCCTCCATCCATTCCTTCGACGCGGCGTTCAGGCCGCCTTCGCCCTGCACGGGCTCGAGCACGAAGGCCGCCGGGGCGTCGATCCCCGAGGACGGGTTGTCGATCATCATCTCGATATGCTCGAGCGTGTCGACACCTTCGCCGAAGGCACCGTCGAAGGGCATCCGCGTGACGCCGTCCAGCATCTCGGCGCCCGCGCCATCGCGCTTGGACGTGTTGCCGGTGAGCGAGAGCGCGCCCATGGTCATGCCATGGAAGCCGTTGGTGAAGGCGACGATGTTGCGGCGGCCGGTGACCTTGCGCGCGAGCTTCATCGCGGCTTCGACGGCGTTGGTGCCGGTCGGGCCGGTCATCATGACCTTGTAGTCGTCCATGCCGCGCGGCTTGAGGATGATCTCCTCGTAGGCGGTGAGCCAGGCGGCCTTGGTGTCGGTATACATGTCGAGACCGTGGGCGATGCCGTCGCCCGCGATATGCTCGATCAGCGCCGATTTCATGTCGGGGTCGTTATGGCCGTAGTTCAGCGACGAGCACCCGGCGAGAAAGTCGATATAGGTGCGGCCGTCGGTGTCGGTCATCTCCGAGCCGGAGGCCTTGGTGAAGACGGTGTCGAAGCTGAGGCAGTAGCTGCGCGCCTGGCTTTCGCGGCGCTCGAATACGGGTTTCATGTCATGAGTCATGGCGGGTCCTTTCGAGAGGAAACGATTGGGAGATAGGCGGCGCAACGACAGCGTCACGCGCCGAAGGGGCGAGGCTCAGGCCGCCGACTGGCGGAGCGCCTGCCGGAAGGTGATTGTGACCATGTGTTCGGTCGCGTGCTCGCCTGCGAAATGCGTGTCGCGGGTGAAATGCGCGTCCGAGCTCAGATCGGCCTCGGAGGCGTCCGCGAACTTGCGGAAGAGTGCCCAGGACGCGTCGTTGTCGAGGGTGATCGTGGTCTGCATGCGCTTGACCTCGGCACATTCTTCTCGCGCCATCAGGGCGGTCAGCATGCGGGTGCCGAGACCCATGCCACGGGCATCGGGCGACACGGCGACCTGCCAGACGAACACGCAATCGGGGTCGTTCGGGTTGATGTAGGCCGAGATCCAGCCGACGATTTTGCCGTCGACCTCGGCCGCCACGCAGGTGTCACGGAAGTGGTCGCTCTGCAGAAGGTTGCAGTACATCGAGTTCTCGTCGAGGGGCTTGCAGCTGCGGATCAGCTCCCAGATTTCGGCTCCGTCCTCGCGGGTCGGCTTGCGAAATGTCACGGCGCCATCGGCCTTGTGGGTGTCCATCGTCTGCATGGTCTCGGCTTCAACCTTTTCTGCTGCGTGGGTCGTTTGTTCGTGTGACTAAATATATCTCCTTAGTCATATCTTTCAATATGCTAAGTAATTTTCTTCCCCGTTGCGGTTATCCGTTGGGTATTTTATTTAAATCAATGGCTTAGGGTGTCATTCGCCCTTTTGTGACCCTGAAATATGCTTCGAATTGCACATTTGCAACCCTGCCTCCCATCTCTTTCGAGGCGTGACAGCTTGGGAAATTTAGGTTTAATGACTAAATACTTTGGTATGTTTGACCAAAGTCATACCAAACGCATCGCCGGATCCTGCGCGTTGGCCCGCCACCGTCAGGATCTCGAAGAGCTGGAAATCGACGCCGTGGATCGAACGGATTCTAGTCTGGTAGCCCTGCGCCGCATCCTGCGCGCCACCGAGCTTTACGGCCGTGATCTCGCGCGCGACGCGGGCCTGACAGCGGTTCAGCTGCGTGTCCTGCAGATCGTGGCCGAAGCGGGCGACTGCCATCCCTCCGAGATTGCCGAGCGCATGGGCGTGACCCAGGCGACCATCTCGGCGCTGATCAAGAAGCTCGTCAGCTATGGCCTGATCGAACGCCGCCAATCCGAGGGCGACCGGCGCCAGGTCGATCTGACGATCACCGAGAAGGGCCGCTCGAAGGTCGAGATCGCGCCCGACGCGCTGCAGCAGCGCTATGTAGCGCAGTTCGAAAGCCTGCCCGATTACGAGCAGGCGATGCTCGTCGCGGTTCTCGAAAAGGTCGCCGCGATGCTCGACGCCGCCGAGATCGACGCATCGCCCGTCCTGGCGACGGGCGATATCGTTCAGCTCAACGGCAGCCGCTTAGACAGCGATCAGTAATCCCGCTCATAATAGACGCCGACACCGGTATTGCCGTCCGAACTGACGGTGCCGCGCGCGGTGATGCTGTTGGTGACGGTGAAGTTGAGGTTGATCTCGGTCTCGCCTGAGCCGTTCACCGTCACATCCGTATAGACCCTCTCCGAGATATACTTGCCGAGCCGCACCTCGGTGGTGCCGTCCGCCGCGGTCTGCACGTCGAGATCGTCAAGCCCGGTCTGCGCCCGCAGCCTGTCGACGAGGCTGGTGCCCGAGCGCCCCGCAAGCGTGTTGATCGCCGACGCGATCCTGAGCGCCTGCAGACCCGAGATCTCGGTCAGATCGCGTCCGAAGAGGAGAAGTGCCAGCACCTCTTCCTCGGGCCGTTGCGGGTTTGAGGCGAAGGTGACCTCAGGATCCGACACGGGGCCTTCGATGATGATCGTGACCGTCGTCTCGTTGCGCTGGGTGTCGGCCTGCACGCGCAGGAACGGATCAAAATTGCCCTGCAGGACGATATAGGCCTCGGAGAGGGCCAGCCGCTGCCCGAGGATGTCCAGCCGCCCGCGGACGAGGTCGAACCGGCCCTGCGGGATGATGTTCTGCAAGGTGCCGCCGACGAACAGTTCTCCTCCGAGCTCCGCATCGAGGCCGCGGCCCCGCACGAAGATGCGCGAAGGCGCCGAGATGGTGATGCCCAGGCGATAGTTCACGCCGCCGCCACCGCCCGACGCGCCGCCGTTCCCGTTCGGTCCCGACTGGTCGAGCTGTCCGGCGCGTGCCCGCGTCGCGCGGACATCGCCCGGCTCGTTCACATGGGTGAGGGCGAAGCCGATCGCGCCCGCACCTAGGCCGCCAGTCGGTACGCGCACCTCGGTCTCCTCCAAGACGATCCGGCCGGTCAGGGCCGCGGTCGAGGCGAGCGGTCCGGAGAGCGAGAGCTGGCCGTCGAACTCGGTCTGGTAGAGGCCGGGGCTTTCCACATTCACGTTCTGAAGCAGCACTTCGAGGTCGCCGTTGAACGGCGCCGTCAGGCCGACCGGGCCGGTGACCGAGAAGCGCCCGCCCGACGCGACCGATCCCGCCACGTCGAGAACCGCCTGCGCGCCGCCGAGGCGGACGTTCAGCGCGATGTCGTTCAGGACGATGGCCTGGCTCGCGATCACGAACTCCGCGTCGCCGGAGGTGACGGTTCCTGAGAGCGAGCTCAGCGCCAGCGGGCCGTTCAGGGCCAGGTCGAACCGGGCGTTGCCCGATAGAAGGTTAGGCTCGAGGAACGGGTTGGCGAAGCCGAGCGGCGCGCCGCCGGTGATCGACAGGTTGGCCGACGAGGCGTCCTGCGCGACGCTGCCTCCGACGCTCGCCGTAGTGCCACCGGGCGCGGTCAGGTCGGCGTCGATCAGCCAGCTCGACCCTTGCGCTGTGGCGGTGCCCTGCGCGGTTGCGGGACCCGAGAGATCGGCCACGAAGAGACCCAGGTCGCGGAGCCGGGCATCGAAGCGGATGGTCTCGCCATTGCCGCCATAGGCGCCCGATACGGTGGCGTCGAGCTCGGGGCTGTCGACCACGAGGTTCGAGATGCGGAAGACGCCGCTGTCGTCGCGGCCTGCATCCACGGTGGCCGTGGTCGTGCCGCCGAAGAGCTGATCGACCGGCGCGATCCCGGTGCGCAGCGACTGCGCGCGAATATCGGCATCGGCCGAGAACGCGCCCGTCGCAAGCGTGTAGCTGCCGCCGCCATCAACCGAGACAGCGCCCGAGAGCGGCATGTTCGCGAGCCCGCCATAGGGCGCGAGGCTGTCGATGCGGACGGTGCCTTCGGCGCCGATGCTCTCCAGCGCGTTTTCGGCCAAGGCCGCCGCGACGTCGAGATCCGCGGCCAGGCCTCCGGGGCCCGAGGCGGTGACATCGGCGGTGATGCGGTCGCCCGCGCGGGTCGCGGTGCCGGTCAGCGTCGCCGATCCGGACATGCCCGGCACCAAATCCGCCAGGTCGGACAGCCGGACATCGAAGCGCGCGTCGCCCGAGGTGTCGGCGAGGTCGCCCGAGGCGGTGACCGTGACGCGCGGCGCATCGACGTCGAGCGTGTCGATGATGATGCCGCCCGCGCCGTCGAGCTGGGCGTCGACATCGAGAAGCACGGTCCCGGCCAGAAGCCGGTCGGCCTGCACGATGCCGGTTTTCAGATCGTCCGCCCGACCGGTGAGATCTACCGAAGCCGCGCCGGTCTCGAGGTCGTAGGAGCCGGAGCCTTCAAGCGTCAGCCCGCCCGCGAGGTCGCGGCCGAGGAGGTTGGAATAGGGCGCCAGCGTCTCGATCGCCGCGCGTCCAGCCGCCGACACGCTGAGCGGGGTCGTTCCGTCCACGCGCGCCTCGCCCTCGAGGTCGATCTCGGCGCCGCCGGGCGCGCTGCCCGCGACGTCGTAGGACCAGGTCTCGCCGGATTGCTCGGCCGTGCCGTTGAGGCGCAGCGCGCCGGTCAGGCCGGGCACGACATAAGCCAGATCGCTCAGCGCCACGTCGAAGCGCGCGCGCCCGTCGCCGGTGCCGTAGCGGCCATCGCCCGCCACGGTGATGCGCTGGCCCGAGAGGGTCAGCGTCTCGACCGTGATCGCCTTTTCGGCGGTCATCTCGGCATCGACGGTGAGGTCGGTGGAGCCTTCGAGAAGCCGGGTGAGCTCGGGGATGCCGGTCTCGATATCGACCGTCTGTCCGGTCAGATCGGCGGTGAAGGCGTAGGTCGTCAGGTCGACGCTGCCCAAGCCGGACAGCCGGGCCGAGCCGCCCATCGGGCGGCGCGCGACGGTCTCGTAGACCGAGAGGTCGTCGACCGCGACACTGCCTTCGGCCGAGACCGAGCGCGGCGTGGTGCCCTCGACCGTCGCCTGGCCCGCAAGGTCGATCGCCGCGCCGCCGGGGCCGGAACCGGCCACGTCATAGGTCCAGAGATCCCCGGTCTGACTGGCCGATCCGGTCAGGCGGGCGCTGCCGGAGAGCCCTTCGGCGACGTCTGCAAGATCGCTCAGCGCGATGTCGAACTGCGCCTGCCCGGTCTGGCCGAGAAGCTGGGCGGTCGCGTCGATCTCTGCGCGCTCGGCATCGAGGGTGAGGCGGTCGAGCTGTAGCCCGGCGCCGCGCTTGATGACGGTGAGGCCAAGCTCGGTCCGGCCCACGAGAAGCCGGGTCAGCTCGGGGATGCCAAAGCCGATATCGGTGGTGGTCCCGTCGAGATCGGCGGCGAAATCCTTGGACAGAAGATCGTAGCGGCCCTCGCCGGTCAGGTTCACGCCGCCCTGAAGGGGACGGTTGGCGAATGTGCCGTAGGGCGCGACGTCCTCGGCGGACACGGTGCCCGAGGCGGAGACGACCGAAAGCACGCCTGCGAGGATCTCGACCGCCGCATCGACATCCGCCGCGACGCCGCCGGGGGCGGAAGCGGTCGCGGTGATGTCCCAGCGATCGGGTTCGGGCGCCGCGTTCGGCGTGTCGGGGTTTGCGGGCGGGGCCGGGGTCAGGACCGCGCGGCCCTCCGCGGCGACCGCACCCGAGAGCTGCGGCAGGATGTCGGAGGCTTCCGCGACCGCGAGATCGAAGATCACCTCGCCCGCATCGCTCGCGATCCGGCCTTCGATATGCGCGTCGGCATCCTCGGCCTCGAGATCGACGGTGCGGATCAAAAGCCCGTCGCTGTCGCGCCGCGCATCGGCGACGATGCGCGTCTGGCCGTCCAGAAGGCCGTCCAGTTCGGCAATGCCAGTCAGAAGGTCGTTGGCGGTGCCCTCGACACGCCCGTCGAAGCCCGAGGAGAGCGGCTGAAAGCTGCCCGAGGCGGTGACATCGACGCTGCCCGCCAGTTCGCGCCCGGCGAGGCCGGAGAAGCGCGAGATATCGCGCGCGGCGAGCGCCACGTCGCCCGAGACGTCGATGCCGAGCTCTCCGGTCAGCCCCTCGACGCTCAGCGCGCCGTTGAGCGTCACACCCGCGGCGTCGAGTGAAAGCTCCGAGATTTCAAGTGGTTGATCCTCGGTATAGGAGAAGGTGATGCGTCCGTTGGCGCCATCGCCCGCCGCGTCGGCGAGCCCGGGATCGGTGAAGCGCAGGCCCTGCGCGGCGATGTCGAAGCCGCCCGAGACCGCGCCCACGCCGCTGCCGGTGCCGCGCTGGAGCGTGCCGTCGCCGTCGATGCGCAGCGAGCGTGCGACGAGGTCGGGACGGTCGAGACCGGTCACGTCGATCACTGCGCTCCAGGCATCGTCCACGTCGGAATCGTAGCCGATATCGATGATGGCGTTGTCGACGAGGGTGGGCGCGCCGGGGATCGGAAGCTGGACCGCCGCGCCGTTCTCGCCCTGCATCTGCCCGTCAAGGGCGAAGCGGACGGGCCATTTGTCGGGCCCGAGTGCCAGGTTGCCCGAAAGCTGGATCGCCTCGGATTGCAGCTCGAGCGTGTCGACGAAAACCTCGCCGGTGGAGAGCGTCAGACCGGCGAGATCGAGCGACAGGTTCTCGCCGAAGAAGCCGCGCGCCTCGGGCATCAGAAGCGGCCGGATGTCGCCCGCGAGCGCCGCGGTGAAGCTCGTTCCTTCGGCGCCTTCCTCCGCGGTCTCGGCGACCTCGACCTGGCCGGTCAGGCGGTCCTGGCCGTCGGTGGCCAGGCGGATGTCGGCGGTGTAATCCGAGATCGGGCCGGTGCCCTCGACGGCAAGCTCCAGCGCCGGCTCGCCAGGCAGGCCGATCAGCGTGGCGGCGATGCCGCCCGGGCCTTCGTCGAGAAGGATGTTCAGGGCCAGCTCGCGCGTCTCGTTCTGGAAGCTGCCGTCGATCTGGAAGGTGCCGTCTTCGCCGTCGATCCGGTTCGCCGCGATATTGGCGTCTCCCTCGCCATCAGCGAGGCTGGCGGAGCCTTCGATGGCGAAGGCCGCGGCTTCGCCCAGGATCGGCGCGCCCAGTTCGACGCGGCCGACCGCGAGCTCGCCGATCTGGATCGAGACCGGAAGCTCGGGGAGCGAGAAGGGCTGTGCCTCGGCATCCGGGACCGCGATCTCCTCGCTCTCGCCGGGGGCGGGCAGGCGCGGGAGGAGGACCTCCTCGGCGGAGAACTCGTTGACCGAGACGCGGCCGGTGAGAAGCGCCGAGCGGTTCCAGTCGAGCGTGATGCCGCGGATGGTCAGCCAGACGCCCTCGCCATCGGCGATGGTCATGCTCTCGATCGTCGCCTCGGAGGACAGCGCGCCCGCGAAGCCCTCGATCCGGACCTGGCGGCCCGCGCCCGAGAGATTGTCTTCGAGCAGACCCTGCAGGTAGCCGCGATCCCGCTCTTCTTCGCTTTCGCTTTGCGCGATCAGGCCGACGGGCAGTAGGGTCAGAGCCGCTGTGGCGGCCAGAACGCGAGGTCTGGTGATCATCAAAATGCCTGCCCGATGCCGATGTAGAACTGGATACCGTCGCCTGTCTCGCCACTGGTCGGCGTGGCGACGTCGAAGCGGATGGGGCCGATGCCGGTGTTGTAGCGAAGCCCGATGCCCGCGCCGGAATGCCACTCGCCCTCGGCATTGTCGGTGCCGCCGAAGCCCGGGTCGGGCGAGATATAGCCCGCGTCGTAGAAGGCGACCGCGCCGATCGATCGGGTGACCTCGCGGCGGAACTCGGTTGAGAGGCCCAGGAAGCCGCGCCCGCCGATCTCGGTGCCGTCGTCGAGCGTGACGAAGAGCGACTGGTAGGGTTGTCCGCGCACGGTGCCGCCGCCGCCCGAATAGAAGAGGAAGTCCGGCGGCGTTTCGTCGAGCTCGGAGCCCACGACCGCGCCAAGCTGCAGCCGCGCGGCGAGCACGTTCGGATCGTTGTCGCCGAAGCCCCAGTAGAGCCGCGCGTCACCGTTCAGACGGGCACCCGAGGCGCTGTCGGCGAGGCCGAGGAACGGCGTCGTCGAGGCGGTGACGTAGACGCCCTGCTTGGGGTTCAGCTCGTTGTCGCGGGTGTCGAAGGTCAGCTGCGCGGGAAAGGCGAGGAGGGTGAAATCGCGCTCGCCCAGATCGTCCACGGTGCGCGACCGGATGAAGGTCACGCCGACCTCCGCTTCGAGCGTCTCCGAGATGATCCGCGTCGCGCCGACACCCAGTTCGACCCGTTCGGAGAGGTAGGTGGGCTCGTCCTCGCGCAGGATGCGGCCCTGCACATAGCCATCGGTGTCGGCGCCGTAGATCGCGGGGATCTCGAGGCGTCCAGACACCAGGTAGTCCATGCCGCTTTCCGACGAGCCGATATTCGACACTTCCGCGTCGAAGCGCAGCCGCTCGGCGCCGCCGAAGAAGTTGCGATGCAGCCAGAAGGCCGAGACCGCCGCGCCGTCGAGCGTCGAGACCTCGGCGCCGAAGCCGATGCGGCGCGGTTTCTGGTCGGCGGTCTGGAGCGTCATGTCCATGACATTGCCGGGCTGGCGCAGGTCGCCCTCGGTCAGCGTGACGGACGAGAACGCGCCGGTACGGCGCAGCCGGTCGGCGACGCGGGCCGCGTCGACCGGATCGAAGCGCTGGCCCGCGGGGAAGCCCGCGATGCGCCGGATCGCCGAGGCGCGGACCGCGCTTTCGGAGGTCAGGATGAGATCGCCGAAGGTGACGACCGGGCCGGGGGCGAGGCCGATATCGACCGACAGGGTCTCGCGCTCATGCTGGGCGCGGACGTCCTCGGAGGCGACGGCGGCCTTGGCATGGCCGCGCTCGCGCCAGGCGTCGATGGAGGCGTCGACAGCGTCGCCGACAATCGAGGCGCGGGCGATTTCGCCCGGGGCGAATTCGTCGGGCAACTCGGTGCCGCGGGCGCGCGGGGTGATGTCGGTCCGCGAGAAGGTGAATTGCGGGCCGGTCTGGACCCGGACCCAGACGCGCCCGAAATCCTGCGGCACGTTCAGAAGCTGGATGTCGGAGATCTCGCGCCCGTCGGCCTGGATCGAGATGACGGGGCCGTAATACCCCTCGGCGTAGAGAGCGTTCAGGATGTTGGAGTAATCCGCCAGCGCCGCGGCGATGAGCTCCTGCGGATCGGTGCGGTCTTCGTCCTCGGCGACCTGCAATTGCGAGGCGGAGCGCACGAGCCCCTCGAGCCGTTCGCTCTCGTCGCCGTTCGGGCCGCGCACCGCGTAGGAGACACCATCGAAGGCCCAAGCCGATTGGGCCGCCAGCACGCCACATGTCAGGGCGGCCGCCAGTGCGCACACTCTGTTACCGATCACTGCTCGGAGCCTCCTCTTACCCCACGTTATGAGAGCGGAGAGTAGCGACATGGGCGGTTCGCCGCCACAGCCATGCAAGGGTTTTCGCGACGATCCGCCGATTGTGACGTTCACGTCCCGTTGAACTTTCGCGCCTGCCTCCGGTTGACCGGGGGAAGGCCCGGTCTAGCCTTTGGGAACCACGACCCACGCGCCCCAACGGGAACCGGCCTTCCGCCCGCCTCGTTGCCGCACAAGTTCCAGAACATGGAGGCTCCACTCATGGCTAAATTCACCGTCAACGGAGAGGAGGTCACCGTCGATGTCGAAGCGGATACCCCGCTCCTCTGGGCCCTCCGGGACGAGCTGCGGCTGACCGGCACGAAATTCGGCTGCGGCATCGCGCAATGCGGCGCCTGCACGGTGATGGTCGACGGCATGCCGCGCCGCTCCTGCGTGACGCCGGTGGGGCAGGTCGAGGGCTCGGATATCGAGACCATCGAGGGCGTCTCCGGCCCCGAGGCCGAAGCCGTTCAGGCCGCCTGGGTCGATATCGACGTGCCGCAATGCGGGTGGTGCCAGTCGGGCCAGGTCATGAGCGCCACGGCGCTGCTGCGCATGGTCCCGAAGCCCTCGGACGAGGATATCGACAACGCGATGGCCGGAAACATCTGCCGCTGCGCCACCTATGTGCGCATCCGCAATGCGATCCATAACGCCGCCGACACGCTGGAGGGATGAGGACATGACCGTTCAGAACCGCAGGCAGTTCCTTGCCTCTTCCGCAGGTCTGGTGATCGGGTTGTCGCTGCCCATGGGCGCGCGCGCCCAGTCCGGCGCCGCGGCCGTGATGACCGAAGACGGCGCGTCGAGCGAGGGCGGCCCCTTCGCGCCGAACGCCTTCGTCCGGATCGCGCCCGACAACACCGTGACCTTCCTCTGCAAGCATATCGAGTTCGGCCAGGGCCCTTACACCGGTCTCGCGACGCTCGTGGCCGAGGAGCTCGATGCCTCCTGGGACCAGATGCGCGTCGAGAGCGCCCCGGCCAATGACGAGCTTTACAAGAACCTCTTCTTCGGGCTGCAGGCCACAGGCGGCTCGACCGCGATGGCCAACAGCTTCATGCAGATGCGCCAGGCGGGTGCCGCCGCGCGGGCGATGCTGGTTGCCGCGGCGGCCGAGCAATGGGGTGTCGATGGCAACGAGGTGACCGTCTCCGAAGGTGTCGTCTCGCATGAGGGGTCGGGCAAGTCCGCAACCTTCGGCGAGTTGGCCGAGGCGGCGGCCCAGCAGGATGTTCCGGTCGAACCGGCGGTGAAGAATCCCAGCGAGTGGACCAAGATCGGCACCGACATGCCAAAGGTCGACAGCCGGGCGAAATCGACCGGCACCGCGACCTTCACACTCGACGTCTACCGTGAAGGGATGGAGACGGTCGTGGTCCGGCATCCCGACATCATGGGCGCCAAGGTCGCGAGCTTCGACGCCACCGAAGCCGAGGCCGTGCCCGGCGTGACGGCGGTGCGCCAGATCCCGCAAGGGGTCGCGGTCTACGCAACCTCGACGGCGGCGGCGCTCAAGGGGCGCGAGGCGCTCAAGGTCGAGTGGGACACCTCGGAGGCCGAGACCCGCACCTCCGCCCAGATCGTCGAGAGCTTCCGCGAGGCGGCCCAGAGCGAAGGGCTCGTGGTCGAAGAGGCGGGCGACAGCGCGTCGGCGATCGACGGTGCCGAGACCGTGCTCGAGGCGGAGTTCGTCTTTCCCTTCCTCGCCCATGCCACGCTCGAGGCCATGGACGCGGTGCTCGAGAAGCGCGGCGACAGCGCTGAGATCTGGATGGGCGCGCAGTTTCCCGGCGTGGACAAGGGCGCGGTCGTGCAGACGCTCGGCCTGAAGCCCGAGAACGTGTCGATGAACGTGATGTATGCGGGCGGCTCCTTCGGGCGCCGGGCGCAGACCATCCCGCAGATCGGCTCGGAGATCGCCGAGATCGCCAAGGCCGCGGGCGGAGACGGCGCGTGGAAGCTCGTCTGGACCCGCGAGGACGACATGACCGGCGGCTTCTACCGCCCGCTGACCGTGCACAAGATGCGCGGCGGCATCGATGCCGAGGGCAATATCGTCGGCTGGGAAGACCGCGTGGTGAACCAGTCGATCATCAACGGCACGATGCTCGACCAGGGCAATCCTGAAGACGCGACCTCGTATGAGGGCTCGACCAAGATGCCCTACGCCCTACCGGCAATGAAGGTCGATTGGGTGAAGATGGAGCTTCCGGTCAGCGTGCTTTGGTGGCGCTCGGTGGGTCACACCCACACCGCCTATGCGACCGAGGTGTTCCTCGACGAGCTTCTGGAGGCGGCGGGCAAGGACCCGGTGCAGGGGCGTCTCGACCTCTTGAAGGACGATGCGGGCCGGGATCGCGCGGTGCTGGAGCGGGTCGCCGAGATGGCGGGCTGGGACGGCGAGAAGGTCAAGGGCGACCGGGCCTATGGCGTGGCGCTGCACGAGAGCTTCTCGACCTATGTGGCGCAGATCGCCGAGGTCTCGGACGCCGGTGGGATCCCCAAGGTGCACAAGGTCTGGTGCGCGGTCGATTGCGGCATCGCGGTCAACCCGAACGTGATCCGCGCGCAGATCGAGGGCGGCATCGGCTTCGGTCTCGGAACCATCCTCTATAACGGCCTGGAGCTGGGAGAGGGCGGGGTCATCACCCAGAAGAACTTCGACACCTATCCGCTGATGCGGATCCCCGACATGCCCGAGATCGAGGTCGAGATCATCGCCTCCGAGGCCGATCCCACCGGGATCGGAGAGCCCGGGACGCCGCCGATCGGACCGGCGGTGGCCAATGCCTGGCGCGCGCTGACCGGATCGGCGCCGCGCGAGCTTCCCTTCAAGAAAGCAGGTGTGTGATGCGTGGTATTGGAGTGATTGCGGCGCTCATCGCCGCAGGCCCCGCATGGGCCGAGATGGCGACGGAGCTGAACGGACCCGAGAGCTTCGAGAGCATCGAGGTCGAAGAGGAGCGCTCGGTCGCGCTCTTCGAGGAGATGCTCAAGGTGATCGAGCATCCGCGCTGTCTGAACTGCCACCCGGTCAATGGCGGCCCGACGCAGGGCGACGCGATGGAGCCGCACAACCCGCCGGTGATCCGGGGCGAGGCCGATTTCGGCGCGCCGGGTATGTTCTGCA
This sequence comes from Litorisediminicola beolgyonensis, assembly GCF_042679605.1. Lineage (NCBI taxonomy): Bacteria > Pseudomonadati > Pseudomonadota > Alphaproteobacteria > Rhodobacterales > Paracoccaceae > Litorisediminicola > Litorisediminicola beolgyonensis. Next base: position 102,215 of record NZ_JBHTMU010000007.1, on the reverse strand, counting down.
CCACCTGCCATGGCACCGAGAACGTGGCCTTCGCCACCGGAGACGGCTCGATCCCCGGGCACGAGCCCTGGCAGCTGGCCCCGGTCTCGATGGGCTGGGTCGGGTTGTCGGGCGCGGAGATCTGCGCGCAGCTCAAGGACCCCGAGCGCAACGGCGGCAAGGACATGGCGGCACTGCACGAGCACATGGCCGAAGACGGTCTCGTCGGCTGGGGCTGGCATCCGGGCGAGGGGCGCACGCCGGTTCCGGGCTCGCAGGAGCTCTTCGGCGAGGTCGTGCAGGCCTGGATCGACACCGGCGCGGCCTGTCCGTCGAACTGAGCTCTCTTGCTTGACGAAGGAAAAGGGGCGCTCCCGGTGGGGCGCCCCTTTTTCATCTGCGAGAGCCGCCGAAGATCAGCGCGGCAGGTCGCGAACCTGTTTCAAGGCCTCGTAAAGGGCGCGACTGGCCGCGAGACGGTCGGCGTGACGCGCCGCGGTCGCAGGGTTCGGCGTGAAGCGCGCGGTGATCTCGGGCTGCTCGGCGAGGTCCGGAAGCGACAGCGCGCCGGTTGCGGCGGCGGCGAGCTTGGCGGCGCCGAAGGCCGGGCCGATCTCGGCGCCGTCGCCGCGCGCGAGGGTGAGGCCGGTGGCATCGGCGATGGTCTGCAGGACGAGATCGCTGCGGGCCCCGCCGCCAAGGGCCAGAAGCGTCTCCGGCAGGGGCGTGGCCGCGCGCACCGCGTCTGCGGCGTCGGCGAAGCTGTAGGCGATCCCCTCGATCACCGTGCGCATGAGCTGGCCGCGGGTGACGCCCTCGGCCAGCCCGTAGAAGCTGGCGCGGATCGCGGGGTCGTTATGCGGCGTCCGCTCTCCGGTCAGGTAGGGCAGGAAGAGCGGCAGCGCGTCGGTGCCGGCCTCGGCGGCGTCGGACAGAAGGGTCGGGACGCTCTCGCCGACGATTTCGGCGAACCAGGCCATCGGGCGGGCGCCGTTCAGCATCGCCGCCATCTGGAACCAGGTCTCCGGCACGCAATGGGCAAAGCTGTGAAGCCCGACCTCGGGAGCCGGACGGTAGCTGTCGGTGGGCAGGAAGAGCTGACCGGAGGTGCCGAGCGACACGAAGCCCGCGCCGGGTTTGGTCGCGCCCAGGGCCACCGCGCCGACGGCCGCGTCGCCGCCGCCCGTCGCGACCGGGCAGCCCTCGGGCAGGCCGAACTCGGCGGCGGCGGACGCGGTCACACGTCCGGCGATCTCGGTGCCCTCGACGATCTCGGGCAGCCAGGCCGGATCGGTGTCGGTGGTCGCGCAGAGCGTGTCGGACCATTGGCGCGCGGCCTGATCGAGCCACCACGTCCCGGCCGCGTCGCAGGGATCGGTGACGCGTGCGCCGTGGAGACCGAGCGCGAGCCAGTCCTTGGGCAGGAGGATATGCGCGATCCGGGTATAGGCCTCGGGCTCGTGGGTCTTGAGCCAGCTCAGCTTCGGCGCGGTGAAGCCCGGTGCGGGACGCACGCCCGCGATGCGCGCGAGATCGGGATCGCGGTCGAGACGGGCGGCCTCCTGATGGGCGCGGCTGTCGTTCCAGAGGATCGCGCGGCGGATGGGCCTGAGACCCGCATCGAGAAGCACCGCACCATGCATCTGCCCGGAGAGACCGATCGCCGTGATCTTGGACAGATCGGCGTTTTCGGACAGCGCCGCCAGCGCCGTGCGCAACGCTTGGGACCAGCTGTCGGGATGCTGCTCGGACCAGCCGGGTTGCGGATGCGACAGCGTGAGGGGCGCGCTGGCCGAGCCGGCGACACGGAGGTCGCCGTCTGCCAGGCAAAGCTTGAGAGCCGAGGTGCCGAGATCGATGCCGAGAAACATGGCGCGGAACCTAGTCCGGTTGCGCTACGTCGTCGAGAGGGGCGGTGTCCCGGTGTCCCGGTGTCCCGGTGTCCCGGTGTCCCGGTGTGGAGACCGCGCGACCAGATACAAGCCCGGCGCGCGTCGCGCCGGGCGGACGTCGTTGGCGTCAGCCGAGAAGGCGGCGCGCGATCACCTGTGCCTGGATCTCGGCGGCCCCCTCGAAGATGTTGAGGATGCGGGCATCGCAGAGGATGCGGCTCACCGAATATTCCAGCGCGAAGCCATTGCCGCCGTGGATCTGCAGCGCGTTGTCGGCAGCGGCCCAGGCGACGCGGGCGCCGAGGAGCTTGGCCATGCCGGCCTCGAGATCGCAGCGGCGGCCGTGGTCCTTTTCCCAGGCCGAGAAATAGGTGAGCTGGCGCGCCACCATGATCTCGACCGCCATCATCGCGAGCTTCGAGGAGACGCGCGGGAAGGCGATCAGCGATTTGCCGAACTGCTTGCGGTCCTCGGCATAGCGCATGCCGACATCGAGCGCCGATTGCGCCACGCCGATGGCGCGGGCCGCGGTCTGGATGCGGGCGCTTTCAAAGGTTTCCATGAGCTGCTTGAAGCCCTTGCCCTCTTCGCCGCCCAGAAGGTTCTCGCCCTTGACGTGGAAATTGTCGAAGCCGAGCTCGTATTCCTTCATGCCGCGATAGCCGAGCACCTCGATCTCGCCGCCGGTCATGCCCTCGGTCGGGAAGGGGGCCTCGTCGGTGCCGGGGGTCTTCTCGGCCAGGAACATCGACAGGCCCTTGTAATTGTCCGTCGACGGGTTGGTCCGGGCCAAAAGCGTCATCACATGGGTGCGCGCGGCGTGGGTGATCCAGGTCTTGTTGCCGGTGACCTTCCAGTCGCCGTTCTCGTCCTTCACGGCGCGGGTGCGCAGAGACCCGAGATCCGAGCCGGTGTTGGGTTCGGTGAAGACCGCGGTGGGCAGCTTCTCGCCCGAGGCCAGTTCGGGAAGCCATTTCTGCTTCTGCTCTTCGGTGCCGCCCGCGAGGATCAGCTCGGCGGCGATCTCGGAGCGGGTGCCGAGCGAGCCGACGCCGATATAGCCGCGCGACAGCTCTTCGGAGACCACGCACATCGAGGCTTTCGACAGGCCGAAGCCGCCATATTCCTCGGGGATGGTCAGGCCGAAGACGCCCATCTCGGCGAGCTCCTCGATCACCTCCATCGGGATCAACTCGTCCTTGAGGTGCCATTCATGGGCGAAGGGCTCGACCTTGTCGACGGCATAGCGGCGGAACTGCTCGCGGATCATCTCGAGCTCGTCCTCGAGACCGGTCTTGCCCACCGTGATCTCGGCGGAGCGCTCCTGCATCAGCTCCACGAGCCGCGCGCGCGCCGCGGTGTTGTTGCCCGAGGCCATGAGCGTCTGCACCTCGGCGCTCTGGAACGGCGCGAGCGCGTCCCAGCCGAGGCCCATCTCGGCGAGGCGGAAGATCTCGCCCTGGTTCATCGGGATGCCGCCCGCGATGTGGTGGAGATATTCGCCGAAGGCGATCTGCAGGATGAGCTGCTCGACCTCGCCGAAGCTGCCCTCGCCCGAGAGCCGCTCGGCCCAGCGGTGCATCTGGCGCAGCGATTCGACATACGTGGCGAGCCAGGCGAGGCCATGCGCGGCGGTCTGGTGCTCTTCGAGCTTGTCGGCCGACACCTTGCCATCGACCTCGACCATGCCGCGCAGCGCGGTTTTCGCCGCGTCGAAAACCGCTTGGGCCGGCGCCACCGAGGCCCCGGTCAGAGAAAGAAGGTCGGGCAGCAGCGCGCTGCCGGTAAGCGTCAGGTCCTGACCGTCATGTGCCATGGCATCTATCCTCTATCTGTCGTCTGGCGGCATAGCGTCTTCGCAGGTGCAGCGCAACAAACATACGCACTACTGCGGCCATTTGTTCGATTCTTGCGCGCCCATTCGGGGCTTCGCCCTCAACGAGGCACTTGCTAGAAGATCGCATGGATCTCTTCGCGCTCGTCACGCCGGTGGAGCTGTCGCTCTGTGTAGCTCTCGCGTTTGTGGCGGGTGTGGTCAAGGGAGTCGTCGGTTTCGCGATGCCGATGATCATGATCTCGGGGTTGGGATCGATCGTGGCCCCAGATCTTGCGTTGGCCGGGTTGATCCTGCCGACGCTCGTGACCAACGGGATGCAGGCCTTGCGGCAAGGCCCGGGGGCGGCCTGGTCGTCGGTCCGGCGCTTCCGGATCTTCCTGGTCGTCGGATGCGCGGCGTTGCTTCTGTCGGCGCAGCTCGTGACCGTCCTGCCGGTCTGGCTGATGCTGGCGCTGATCGGCGGGCCGATCGTCTTGTTCGCGCTGAGCCAGATCGCCGGTCGCGCGCTGGTGCTGCCGGGTGCCGATACGCGGATCGAGATCGCAATCGCCGCGGTGGCCGGGTTTTTCGGCGGGCTGTCCGGGGTCTGGGGGCCGCCGGTCGTGGCCTACCTGACCGCGCTCCATACCGAGAAGGCCGAGCAGGCCCGGATCCAGGGCGTGATCTATGGGCTGGGCGCGGTGGCCCTTGCGGTCGCGCATATCGGATCGGGCGTGCTGAATGCGGAGAGCGCCTGGTTCTCGCTCACGCTGATTCCCTCGGCGGTCATGGGCATGTGGCTGGGCGGACGGCTGCAGGACCGCATCGACCAGGCGATGTTCCGGCGCGCGACGCTCTGGACGCTGCTGATCGCAGGGCTCAACCTGCTGCGGCGGGCGTTTTTCTGAGGAGCTGCGCCGAGCCGACGGCTGTGGCGAAGGAGGGGACGATGGGCGAGGTCACGGGCGGATGTCTTTGCGGAGCGGTCCGTGTCACGGCGCGAGGAGCGCCGGAGCGCGTCGGTCTCTGCCATTGCCTCGACTGCCGCAAGCATCACGGCGCGGCGTTTTTCGCGGCCGCGATCTTCCCGGAAGCGGCCGTCGACATCACGGGATAGACCCGGTCTTTCGAGGGGCGTCATTTCTGCCCGGTCTGCGGCTCCTCGGTCTTCAGCCGCAGCGGGGGAGAAGTCGAGTTGCATCTCGGCGCGCTCGACGCGCCCAACCAGTTCGTGCCGAGCTATGAGCTCTGGACCGACCGCCGCGAGAGCTGGCTGCCGCCCATGGCGGGCATGGTCAGCTTCGCCCGGGACGCGCCCGAGGACTGAGGGAAGGGACAGCGCGCCTCACGAGCGGCCGGACAGCTCCGGCCAGTTGGCGTTGCCGCGCGCGATATTGCCGGGGACGTCGCCTTCCCAGCGCTTCTGGATGCCGCGCGAGTAATTCAGGTAGAGCTTTCCGTCCACGATCCGCCAGGCGTCGGGCACGGTCGAGGCGGTGTAGCCCTCGGCGACGGCCCAGGCGCAATAGCCGCCGAATTGCGGTGCATAGGCGGTCGGGTTGGCGATGAAGGCGTCGCGGTTCGCCTCGCTCGCAAACCGCCAGGTCGCGCCGCGCCATTCGAGCGCGATATCCGCGCTGCCGGGCACCGGGCGGCCTTCGGTGAAATAGGCGATCGGATCGGTGCCGTCGATCGCGATGCCGTTCTCGGCGTAGATCGGCGCGGCGCCCTGGGCGAAGCCCGGCACCCCGGCCCAGGCGATGATCGGCGCGGCGGCGGCGAGCAAGATGAACTGTCGTCTGTCGATGGGCATCGGTCACTCCTCTCTGATGGGAGAAGAGATGGGCAAGCCGGTGGGGCGCCGGAAGAGGCTTCAACGGACTGTCATATGCTGTAACGAAGCGCGGCTCGTCGGCGCGCGTGCCGTCAGGAGAGCGGCAGCCCGCCGCAGGCCGCGGCGATCTCGGGCATGAGCGCGGGCGGCACCACCTCGAAGGTCGCGCGGTAGAGCTCGGTGTCGCCCGCGGTCGCGGTGAAGACCCAGGTGCCGGTCACGAGCTCTTCCTCGAGGTCGAATGTATAGGCGTTGATCGACAGACCGAACCCGCCAAGCGCCGTGACATAGCTTTGCCGCGTCACGCCGCTCTCGGAAAAGGGCGGGTGGGTGAGGGTGAGGACAACGCCTGGATAGTTGAGCCCGTCGGTCGCCTCGGACCGGATGCCGAAGCTGAGACCGGGCACGGCCGGAAGGCGCGCGGTGTGCCACTGGAACTCCGGGACCTCGTCGAAGAGCTCGATCTGGCCCGCGGCGGTGCCGGGGGCGGGCAAGCTGCCGGTGGTCGGCACTTCGCAGAACACGCCCTGTTCTAGGATGAAACGCGACGGATCGTAGGTGACCGATCCGGCGAGAAGCGGGGTGGCGAGACAGGCGAAGAGCAGGGCAAGGCGCATCGCCGAATGGGGCCGCGCCTTGCGCGCGATGTCAAGCCGGGTGGGTGTCGGAGGCGACCATCAGCCGCTCGAGCCCGTGGAAATGCCAAGTGGCTGCGTAGCGCGGAGGCTCGGTCAGGCGCAGACCGGGGAGGCGCGAGAAGAGAAGCGGCAGGGCGAGGCGCATCTCCAGCCGCGCCAGCGGCGCGCCGAGGCAGAAATGCAGACCCGCGCCGAAGGCCGGGTGCGCCGCGGGCGCGCGCTCGGGGTCGAACCGGTCGGGATCGGGCGCGAGATCGGGATCGCGGCAGGCCGATCCGAGAAGGAGCGCGACCGTGTCACCCGGCGCGAAGGCGTGGCCGAAGAGCTTCACGTCCTCATAGGCGGTCCGGGTGAAGAGATGCAGCGGCGGGTCGTAGCGCAGGATCTCCTCGACCGTGGCCTCCGCGGTCTCGGCGGTCACGATGCGTCCGGTCTCGAGAAGGGCCTTCACCCCGTTTCCAAGGGCATGCACCGTGGCCTCGTGGCCCGCGTTCAGCAACAGGATCGCGGTCGAGACGACCTCGTCGCGGCTGAGCTTTTGCCCATCGGCCTCGGCGATCAGAAGATGCGACAGGAGATCGTCGCGTGGCGTGGCGCGCCGCTCCGCGATCAGGTCGTCGAGATAGGCGGCGAAGGCGCGCGCGGCGGCTTCGGCGGCGTCTTCCTCGGCGCGCGTGCGCGCGGCGCGGTAGACGGCGACCATCGCGTGGCTCCAGGCCAGAAGGTCGGGCACATCCGCGTCAGGCGCTCCGATCAGCCGCGCGATGATCGTCGCGGGAAGCCGTTCGGCGAAATGCGGAAGAAGATCGAACGGTCCCTCGGGCAGCGCGTCGATCAGCGTCTCGGCCAGGGCCTCGATCTCGGGAGCGAGCGCGGCGACCCGGCGCGAGGTGAAGGCGCGCAGCACGAGCTTGCGCAGCTGCGTGTGCCGGGGCGGCTCGAGTTCCAGGAGCGAATGCGCCTCCAGCGCGGCAAAGCCGGAGAGGTGCTCGGGGTAGTCCGGCGGCGATCCGTCGGCTCTCGCCCGACCGAAGCGTCGGTCGCGCAGGAGCGTGTCGACCGCGTCGCGCGTGGTGGCGACAAGCCCGCCGGCCTCGGGCCAGCGCACGATGGGGCCCGCGGCGCGGAGCCGGGCGTAGAACGGATAGGGGTCCTGCACGAAGGCGGGATCGGTGACGCTTTGACGAAACTCTTTCATGCCGAGCGTTGAACCGTGCCCGGAGCCCGCTGTCCAGAGCGCGGGACGCTTCTGACTGGCGCCGGGCGGCGTCCGCTTGCTACGAGTGGCGCATGTGGGACGGGCGGACATCGCGCAGCGCCCTCGTGGGGCTCTACCTCGCCGTGGTCGCGGCGGGCACGGCGGCGGTGTGGCACACCGCCTTCGTCCGCGCGCTGGGCCCCTTGGCCGAAGGCGCGCGCTCCGATCTCGAGCTGGCGGGCGAGCGGGTCGTGACCGAGCTTCAGCACTATCTCGAAGTCACGGTTCTGACGGCGGAGCATCCCGGCGTCTGGGGGCCGCGTCCGCGGGCCGAGACGGTTCTGCAGGAATCCATCGACAAGACGGGCTCTCTGGGCGCGGTCGTGATCGGCCGCGACGGGCGCATCCGGGCATCGGTGGGTGTCGCCTTTCCGGTGTCGCGGGACGACGAGTTCGTGGAGCGCGCCTTCCAGGGCGCGATGGGCCGCGCGCTGGCGGTGCTCGACAGTCGCGGACCGAGCCGCGTCGCGCTCTTCGCGGCGCCGCGCTTTGCCTCGGGGCAGGTCCTGGGCGCGCTGGTCACGGCGGTCGATCTGGCCGAACTGGAGCGCGACTGGCGCGGCACGCTGCCCGCCGTCCTGTTTTTCGACGAGGCGGGCCGGATCGTGTCGACCAACCGGAGCGAGCTTCTGTTCTGGGAGCGCGGAGGCAGCGGCGATGCGCTGTCGCCGACGGGCCGCCGGTTCGAGGTCGAGGCGCGTGAGGTCGGCGGATACACCCTCGTGTCCCAGGACTGGTCGTCCTACGTGCCGCGCGAGGCGCTGATGATCGAGATCCCTCTGCCGGTCGTCGGCATGACCAGCATGACGCTCGTCGGTATCGGCGCGGCGCGCGACGCCGCCCATCTTCAGGCCGCGGTCGTCGCGGCGGTCGCGCTGTTCCTCGGCGCGCTTCTGTTTCTGGCGACGGAGCGGCGTCGGGCGCTCGCCAAGGCGAATGACATGCTCGAGGCGCGGGTGGCCGAACGCAGCGCCGCGCTCGCGCAGGCGCAGGCCGAGCTCGTCCGGGCCGAGAAGCTCTCGGCGCTGGGCCAGATGTCTGCGGGGATCAGTCACGAGCTGAACCAGCCGCTGATGGCGATCGGCGGACATGCCGAGAACGGCGCGGCCTTTCTCGAACGCGGGCGCACGGACCGCGCCGCTGAAAACTTCCGCCGTATCGCCGATCTCTCGCGTCGGATGGGCCGGATCATCCGCAACCTGCGCGCCTTTGCCCGCCAGGAAGCCGAGCCCCTTGGCGAGGTCGATCTGGCGGTCGCGGTGGAGGGTGCGCTCGACATGGTGCATGTGCGTGCCGAGCGCGAAGGGGTGATACTCGATTGGGACCGCCCCGCCGCGCCGGTTCCGGTGATCGCGGGCGAGGTGCGGCTGGGGCAGGTGGTTCTGAACCTCGTGACCAACGCGCTCGATGCTATGGCCGAGAGCGAGGAGCGGCGCTTGCGTCTGAGCGTGGTAGAAGACGGCGCGCAGGTGCGGCTTCTGGTCGAGGATACCGGCCCGGGCATCAAGGAGCCCGACCGCATCTTCGATCCGTTCTACTCGACCAAGGAGGTGGGCGCGAGCGAGGGGATGGGTCTTGGCCTGTCGATCTCTTACGGTCTCGTGCAAGGGTTCGGCGGCGCGCTTCTGGGCGAGAACACCGGGACCGGCGCGCGCTTTACCCTGACGCTGGAGCGGGCCGAGACGGAGATGGCGGCATGAGTGCGAAGGTTCTTCTGGTCGAGGATGACCGCGCCGTGCGCGAGGCGCTAGCGGACACGCTGGAACTGGCGGACCGGGCCTGCATCGCGGCGGGGTCCTTCGTCGAGGCCAAGGACCGGATCCGGTCGGATTTCACCGGCGTGATCCTGTCGGACATGCGGATGCCGGGGCGGGACGGGTTCCACCTTCTGGACTATGCGCAGGGGGTCGATCCGGACCTGCCGGTGATCCTTCTGACCGGCGAGGGCGACGTGCCGATGGCGGTCAAGGCGCTGGGGCGCGGGGCCTTCGCCTTCCTCGAAAAGCCGTGCGAGACCTCCGATCTTCTGGCGGTGCTCGACCGGGCCCAGAAGTCCCGGACGATGGTGCTCGAGAACCGCCGCCGGATTACCGAGAGCGGCGACGCGGCCGCCGCGCGTCGGCAGGAACAGATCGCCGAGGCGGCGTCGGAACCGGGGCTGACCCTCGCGGACCGGATGGCGCGGGTCGAGGCCGCGCTGCTCGAAGAGGCGCTGGCGCGTGCGGGCGGGCAGGCGGGCGTCGCGGCGCAGGCCCTGGGCCTGCCGAGGAAGACCTTCTACGACAAGCTCGCACGGCACGGCATCCGCGCGGATCACTTCCGCACCGGGTGAGGCGGACCGCGATTCGCGTGGCTCGGGAGGGGGCGGAAAAGGCACGCGCTTTGTGCGGGTTTTCGCACAAACCTGTCCCCGGGCGGTCGACTCTGAGCTGGTAATGCTCTGAAACTAAGAGGAAAAGCCGGTTTTCGGGGAAAAACTTGCCCGGTCTCCGCGACACGGTATCTCTATTGGGTATCGGCGCTTGCCCGGGAGGGGCGACTGCCGCGAGACGATACATATCGTAGTCTGGGAGGACTCAATGAAGACGTTCCTGTCCACTGCCGCAGCCGCGGCACTTCTTGCCGTATCCGCAACAGGCGCCGTTGCCGCCTGTGACGAAGGCGAGATGGTGATCAAGTTCAGCCACGTGACCAACACCGACCGTCACCCCAAGGGCATCGCCGCGAACCTCCTGATGGAGCGCGTCAACGCCGAGATGGACGGCACCGCCTGCATGGAGGTCTATCCGAACTCCACGCTCTACAACGACGACCAGGTGCTCGAGGCGATGCTGAACGGCGACGTGCAGATGGCTGCGCCGTCGCTGTCGAAATTCGAGCAGTTCACCAAGGTGTTCCGCATCTTCGACCTGCCCTTCATGTTCAAGAACATCGAAGCCGTCGACGCGTTCCAGGCCTCCGATGCCGGCCAGGAGATGATGCAATCGATGGCGCGCCGCGGCCTTCTGGGTCTGGGCTACTGGCACAACGGCATGAAGCAGCTCTCCGCCAACAAGCCGCTCAATGAACCGGGCGATGCCGCGGGCCTCAAGTTCCGGGTGCAGCCCTCTGAAGTGCTCAAGGCGCAGTTCGAGGCGCTCGACGCCAGCCCGCAGCCGATGGCCTTCTCCGAGGTCTACGGCGCGCTCCAGACCGGCGTCGTCGACGGGCAGGAGAACACCTGGTCGAACATCTACGGCCAGAAGTTCTTCGAGGTTCAGGACGGCACCACCGAGACCAACCACGGCGTTCTCGACTATCTCGTCGTGACCTCGACCGATTGGTGGGATGGTCTCGATGAGGGTGTGCGCGAGCAGCTCAACACCATCGTGACCGAGGTCACCAACGAGCGGAACGCGGCCGTGGCCGAGGTCGACGCGGAGGCCCGTCAGGCCGTCGTCGATGCCGGCGGCGAGATCCGCGAGCTCGATGACGCGCAGCGTCAGGCCTGGGTCGACGCGATGATGCCCGTCTGGGAGCAGTTCACCGACGATGTCGGCCAGGAGAACATCGACGCGGCCCAGGGCATCAACGCCAACTTCTGATCTTCGGATCGTGACGACATGCGGCCCGCGCGACGTGGCGCGGGCCGTTTTCTTTAGGCGGGGGCGAGAGGCCCCGGGAGGAGGGGACAATGGCTGGGAAGGACGCGCCGCGCTCAGGTTGGGGCGGCTTCGTCGACGAGTTCGAGGAATCGGTGATCGCCGTGATCCTGGGCTTGATGACGATCATCACCTTCATCAACGTGGTGCTGCGCTACGGCTTCAACACCGGTCTGATCTGGGGGCTCGAGGCGACATCGCTGCTCTTTGCGTGGCTGGTGCTGTTCGGGATCAGCTACTGCGTCAAGAAGACCGCCCATCTGGGCGTCGACGCGGTGGTGAACGTGTTGCCCGCGGGGCCGCGCAGGCTCTTGGGGCTGATCGCCGGGGCGATCTGCATCGCCTACGCGTTTCTCCTCACCAAGGGCGCCTGGGATTACTGGTCGAACTTCGCCAACCTCCCGCAGACCACGGGACGCTGGTTTCCGACCGGGCTCGAGGAAATGGGGCGCACTTCCTATCGCGGCTGGTACGAGGTGATCGACATCCCGTTCCCCGAATGGCTGCGCTGGATCCAGCCGATCATGAATGACGGGCAGGATTACGAGAAACTGCCGCGTTTCATTCCTTACGTGATCCTCCCGGTCGGCGCGGCGCTGCTGCTCTTCCGCTTCATCCAGGCCACCCTGCGCATCTGGCGCGGCGAGGCGAACGGCCTGATTGTCAGCCACGAAGCCGAGGACGCCATCGACGACGTCGCTCACCTCAACAAGGGAGACTGAGATCATGGATGTCGTTCTTCTCTTCGTCATGATCATCGGGCTGATGCTCCTGGGCGTGCCGATCGCGGTCTCGCTGGGCTTCGCCTCGACGATCTTCCTTCTGGTCCTGTCGGACACCTCGCTCGCGTCCATCGCCCAGAGCTTCTACCAGGCGATGGCGGGCCACTACACGCTGCTCGCGATCCCGTTCTTCATCCTGGCCTCGTCCTTCATGTCGACGGGTGGCGTGGCGCGGCGGATCATCCGCTTCTCCATCGCGCTCGTGGGCCATTTCCACGGCGGCCTGGCCATCGCGGGCGTCTTCGCCTGCATGATGTTCGCGGCGCTCTCGGGCTCTTCGCCCGCGACCGTCGTGGCCATCGGTTCGATCGTGATCGCGGGTATGCGGCAGGTGGGCTACACCAAGGATTTCGCGGCGGGCGTGATCGCCAACGCGGGCACGCTTGGCATCCTGATCCCGCCCTCCATCGTGATGGTGGTCTATGCCTCGGCCACCGACGTCTCCGTCGGGCGGATGTTCCTTGCGGGCGTGATCCCGGGCCTTCTGGCGGGCACGATGCTGATGGTGACGATCTACGTGATCGCACGCATTCGCAACATGCCGCAGGATCCCTGGCGCGGCTGGGGCGAGGTCTGGGAATCGGGCCGGGACGCGATGTGGGGCCTGTTCCTGATCGTGATCATCCTGGGCGGCATCTATGGCGGCATCTTCACGCCGACCGAAGCCGCCGCCGTGGCCGCCGTCTACGCCTTCCTGATCGCGAACTTCGTCTATTGCGACATGGGGCCCCTGAAGGTCGCCGAAGGCGAGCGCAAGCGCACGCTCCTGCACAAGCCCATCGCGCTGATCACGGCCTTCTTCCACAAGGACACCAAGGACACGCTTTTCGAGGCGGGCAAGCTGACGATCACGCTGATGTTCATCATCGCCAACGCGCTGATCCTGAAGCATGTGCTGACCGACGAGCAGATCCCCCAGCAGGTCGCGGGCGCGATGCTCGAGGCCGGGTTCGGACCGATCCTGTTCCTCGTGATCGTGAACGTCATCCTGCTCATCGGCGGGCAGTTCATGGAGCCCTCGGGCCTGATCGTGATCGTCGCACCGCTGGTGTTCCCGATCGCGCTGGAGCTCGGCATCGACCCGATCCATCTCGGCATCATCATGGTGGTGAACATGGAGATCGGGATGATCACGCCGCCTGTGGGTCTGAACCTCTTCGTGACCTCGGGCGTGGCGGGCATGTCGATCATGCGGGTGGTGAAGGCGTCGCTGCCATTCCTCGCAGTGCTCTTCGTCTTCCTGATCCTGGTGACCTACGTGCCGTTCATCTCGACCTGGCTGCCGACGCTGCTCATGGGGCCCGAGCTGGTGGTCAAGTAGGGTCGGTGATCCAAAGGAGCGCGACCGCGCGCCTATTTCACGCAAGCGACAAGGCGACGCTCCGGTTCGGGGCGTCGCTTTTTCTTTGGGCGGGTCGTGTGAGGGTTGCGGCTGCCGCCCTCAGGAGGCGGCGAGCGCGTCGATGATCGGCTGGAAATCCGCGGCCTTGAGGCTGGCGCCGCCGACCAGCGCGCCGTCCACGTCGGCCACCGCGAAGATCTCGGTCGCGTTCGAGGCCTTCACGCTGCCGCCATAGAGCAGGCGGATGGCGCCGCCGGTCTCCTCGCCGAAGCGCTCCGTCAGGCTCGAGCGGAGAAAGGCGTGAACCTCGGCGATCTGCTCGGTGGTCGGCACCTTGCCGGTCCCGATAGCCCAGATCGGCTCGTAGGCGATGACCAGGGTCTCGGCCGTCGCGCCTTCGGGGACTGAGCCATCGAGCTGCGCGCCGATCACGCCGAGCGTTTCGCCCGCTTCGCGCTCCGACAGGCTCTCGCCGATGCAGAGGATCACCGACAGGCCGGCCTTCCAGGCGGCCTGCGTCTTGGCGGCGACATCGGCGTCGCTTTCGTGGTGATCGGCGCGGCGTTCGGAATGGCCCAGGATCACGTAGCGCGCCCCGGCATCGGCGATCATCGGACCGGAGACGTCTCCGGTATGGGCGCCCGCGTCATGCGGGTGACAGTCCTGACCGCCATAGGCGATGTCCGAGCGGCGCGACACGGCCTCGGCCAGAAGCGTCGCGGGCGGGCAGATCGCGACCTCCGGCCCCTCGGCGGACACAGTCAGCGCGTCGAGTTCGGAAAGCGCGGCCCGGGTCCCGTTCATCTTCCAGTTTCCGGCGGCAAGCTTGCGGCGCATGATCGATCCTCTCTTTGCTGTCCTGCGGCATGATGGCCCGGAGGAGACCCGGGTCAACCCCGCTTGCCCGCCGCGCAGGAGAGCGTAGAACGCAGGAAAGCACAGCGGGAGGCGGTGATGATCCCAGAGTTTGACGTGCGCGAGATCGCGGCAGGAGACGCGGACACCCTTGCGGCGCTGGGCCGCGCGGCGCGCGAGGTGGGCTTTCTGAAGGTCGGCAACACGCCGATCACGCCGGAGCGGATGCGCGACGTCATCGCCGCCTATGCCGCGTTCTTCGCGCTGCCCGAGACGGAGAAACGCAAGGTGGACATGTCGCTCACTCGGGCCAATCGCGGCTGGGGCGCGCCACGATCCGAGCAGGTCTCGACCGAGGCCAACCCCGACTACAAGGAGGTCTTCGACAGCGGCTTCGAACTGCCGCCAGGCGACCCGATGGCGGAGCTTGCGGTCTATGCGCCAATCTCTGGCCGGAGAGGCCCGAGGGCTTCGCCGAGACGATCCTGGCCTATTATCGCGACGCGATGGGCGTGGCGCAGGGCCTTCTTGCCGGGTTGGCGCAGGCGCTCGGAGAGGATGCCGGCTACTTCGCGTCCCGGTTCGACAAGCCGATGGCGCTCTTACGGGGCAACTATTATCCGCAGCGGCCGGACTGGGCGGGCGCGAACGATTACGGGATCGCTCCGCATACCGATTACGGGTGCCTGACGCTTCTGGGCAGCGACGGCGTTCCGGGGCTCGAGGTGCTGGCCGCGACCGGCGACTGGGTGCCGGTCACTGCCGAGCCGGGCACATTCGTGATCAATTTCGGCGAGATGCTGGAGCTCTGGACCGCCGGGCAGGTCAAGGCGACGCTGCACCGGGTGCGCGGCTCCTCACAGGAGCGGATCTCGGTGCCGCTCTTCTTCAATCCGAATTTCGATGCGGATGTGGCGCCCAAGGGGGCGGCGCCGATCCTCGCGGGGGATCATCTGTCGAAGCGGTTCGAGGAGACCTACCTGCACATGAGCAAGACCAGCTAGGAGCGGGCTCGGTCCGACGAGCGCTCGGCCTCGAGCTCGGAGACATCCTTGAACTTGATCGACTCGCCGCAGCCGCAGGCGTCGGCCACGTTGGGGTTGTTGAAGCGGAAGCCCGATTCCAGGAGCGAGGTCTCGTAGTCGATCTCGGTTCCGAACAGGAACATCTGCGCCATGGGCGCGATCAGGACGCGCGCGCCCTCCTGCTCGACCACCTCGTCATGG
Organism: Litorisediminicola beolgyonensis; assembly: GCF_042679605.1. Classification (NCBI taxonomy): domain Bacteria; kingdom Pseudomonadati; phylum Pseudomonadota; class Alphaproteobacteria; order Rhodobacterales; family Paracoccaceae; genus Litorisediminicola; species Litorisediminicola beolgyonensis. The sequence goes on along the minus strand of NZ_JBHTMU010000007.1, from coordinate 86,952 downwards.
GGATCGGCGGCATCGACATAGTCCATGGTGTATTCCATGCCCGCGCAGCCGCCCTTCTTCACGCCGATGCGCAGCCCGTGACGGTTGTCGCGGGACATCAGTTTGCTGATCTGGGCGATGGCGGCTTGGGTCATGGTGACCGGCGCCTTGCCGGGAATGCCGAACATGGGTCGTCTCCTGTGGTCGCTTCCAGATCTAGGGATCCCCGCGGCGCGACACAAGGGGACGGGCCGGGTTGCCGCCGACCGTGGTGCCCGGGGCCACGTCGCGGGTCACCACCGCGCCCGCTCCAACGATGGCGTCATCGCCGATGGTGACACCCGGAAGCAGGATCGCGCCCGCGCCCAGCCAGACATCGCGCCCCACGGTGATCGGCCGCGCGCTTTCAAGCTCCTGCCGCCGGGCCTCGGGGTCGCGCGGGTGGTCGGCGGTCAGGATCTGCACATAGGGGCCGATGTCGCAGCCGTCGCCGATGGTGATCGGACCGGCATCGAGAAGATAGCAGCCGTAGTTCAGGAAGACACCGCGACCGATGCGGATATTGTAGCCGTAATCGACGTAGAAGGGCGCCCGGATGGCGACGCTCTCGCCCATCTCGCCCAGGAGATCGCGCAGGATCGCGCCGCGCCAGTCGTCGCCGTAGACGGTCGCATTATAGTCGCGCATCAGCCGCTGCGCGCGCATCCGGTCGCATTTGAGCTGCGAATCGCCGGGCCAGTAAAGCGCGCCCGATGTCATTTTTTCACGTTCGCTCATGCGAGCCTCCCAAACTCACCGAAGGCTCGCACGGGCTGTGTCCGAGCGCCAGACCGTCGTGCCGGGGCCTCGTCTGAGGCCCCGGACGCCATGCGGGCTCAGAGGCCTTTGCAGTTCGCATAGTAGGTGACCGTTGCGGGCCAGTCCGAGAAGACGCCCGTCACGCCCACATCCTGCGCCAGAACGTCGAGCACGGTGAAATAGTCGCCGTCGCGGCTGATCGCGTCGGACACGGACTGGAAATACCAGCCGCCGCCCGAGGCCAGCGGTCCGGAGCGCTCAAGCGTCCAGGTGATGATCCCGAGATCCGCGGCCTTGGCCTCTTCGGCATAGGGCGAGGGCACGATGGCGCCGCTCTCGTCGGTGGTCAGGAGCATCCAGAGCGGCGGCGCGATGTAGTTCACGCCCATCTCCTTGAGCTCGGTCATGGTGGGCTTGAAGGTCGCGGGATCCTGCGGGTCGATCAGGCCTTCGTCCTCATCCTCGGCCTCGTAGCGGTCGTCGAGATAGACCGCCTGGGCTCCAAATTCGGGCTCGTTCTCGATCCAGTAGAGGATATCGTCGAGATTGAAGCTCTGCGCCCAGACGCGCGAGGGGTCGATCCCGGCGGACTTGTACTCGTCGATCATCTTCTGGGCGTAGTCTTCCTGCGAGAAGCCGTCGAAGGGCATCTCGACCGAGGGCGACTTGAGCTCGGGGGTGAAATCGGCGCCGAGGCTGTCGAAAAGCGCGATCGACTCGGCATGGGTCATCAGGGTGGCGTCGCCGGTATAGAGATCGGTCCGCCAGGTCGCGGTGCCGCCCAGATACTCTTCGGCGGTCGTCGCATCGCCGTTCGCGGCGTCCATCTTCGGCTTCAGCGTCTGGAACTCGGCGAGCGTGAGGTCCGAGGTGCGGCACTCGGCGCTGGCCTTGGTCTCGCCCGAGGCGGGCGTGAAGGCTTGGGAGCATTTGCCCGCAAGATCGGTCGCGACGATGTTGGTGGTGGTGTGAAGGTCGTTCTGCGCGTGGCGGCAGACCAGTTCCTTGTCGGCGGTGAAGGTCACGTCGCATTCGAGCACGCCCGCGCCCATCCGGGCGGCGGCGCGGTTCGATTCGACGGTATGCTCCGGGAACATCAGCGGCGCGCCGCGGTGACCGATGGAGAAGGCCGAGCGCGCGCCGTCCTGCCCGAGGCAGGCCGCGAGCTCGTCCTTCAAGGCTCCGTCGGCCATCTTGTCGATCAGGAAGGCCGGGCGCGGCCCGTAATCGACGGGCATTTGCGAATGGGTCTCGGCCAGGGCGGGCAGGGCGGTGACGGCGAGGCAGGCGGTGAGCAGCGCGCGGATCGACATGGGAACCTCCGTGTGTGCGATGGACCGTTCGTCGCGCATCCGCATGACAGCGATGCGACGACCCGGTCTCGGTTTCGTGACACGGAAGCTAGCGTGAATCGCGGCGATGGAAATCGCCAAACGCGCGACTGCGCGCTGGGTGGGCCTTACATGAAGCCCAGCTCGAGACGCGCTTCGTCGGACATCATGTCCATGCCCCAGGGCGGCTCCCAGGTCAGTTCGACATCGACCTGCTTGACCCCAGGCAGGGGCTCCACCGCATCGGCGATCCAGCCCGGCATCTCGCCCGCCACCGGGCAGCCCGGCGCGGTCAGGGTCATGATGATTTTCACCGCGTTCTCGGCGTCGATCTCGATCGTGTAGATCAGGCCGAGATCGTAGATATTCACGGGGATCTCGGGATCATAGACGCCGCGGCAGGCCTCGACGATCTGCTCGTGCAGCGGGTGCTCCGTGCTGGAGGGCGCAATGAGGGGGGCACCTTCAAGCTTCGGGCTGGACTCGGTCATGTCACGTCCTTCGTCGAATTTCCTGAGCATTCATATAGGAAATAGCGTGCTGGCCGTAAAGGTCGCCTTACGCCCGAAGCGCAGGGTCGGTCAGGAGCGTGGCCAGCGTGTCGAGCGCCCGGCGCAGCGGCGGGTCGTGGCGGGCGTCCTGGTGGGCGACCAGCCATTCCTCATGGGCGAGCGCGTCGATCTCGGGGCCGATCTGGACGAGCCCGCTGTCCTGCGCCGCGAAGATCGGCAGGACGATCCGGCCCAGACCGCCCCACGCGAGATCGAGCGCGAGCCGCGGATCGGGCGCCGTGGCGATGATCTCCTGCGCGTGTTCGGCCTGAAGCCATGCGAGCGATGGAGGCGGCGGACCGTTCGGGGTGGTGGCGATATAGCCCGCGACTTGCCGGTCGCGGGCAAAGCAGGCGTATCGGATATCGGCGGTCTTGCGTCCAGCGAGCCAGGGCTGATCGGGGCGGGCATTGCGCACACCGATATCGGCAGCGCGCCGAGCGAGGTCGATCTTCTCGTTTCCTGGCAGAAGCTCGAACCGCCAGCCGTCCAGCCGATCGGGCAGCCGCCGGGCGAGGAACTGCGCAGTCCAGGGCCCTGCGGCAATGCGGATGCGGGGCAGGGGGCGGTCCTCGGCGAGCGCCTGCAGCCGCATCGCAAGCGGGCGCAGATCGGCCAGGTCCGCCGCCAAGGCGCGTCCTTCGGCGGTCGCGCGGTAGCCTTTCGGTCCGCGCTCGAAGAGCCGCGTGCCGAGCTGGCGCTCCAGCGCCGCCATCCGCCGGGACACGGTCGGAGCCGATGTGTCGGTCCGCCGCACAGCCTCGCCAAGCCCGCCGCCATCAAAGACGGCGAGAAAGAGCGAGAGGTCGTCTACCGCCTCCCCGCGCGCCGCGACCCAACGGCAGCTACGCCACCGAACGACGCCTGTTCGAGCGCCGCCGCCTCCGGCAGAGAGCCCTTCGACGGCGCCGACGCTGCCAGCACCTGCGGCAACTCATCGCTGGACGGGGTCGCGCCCCGCGATAGATCGCGGCGCATGAGCGACACCGCCCCACAAGAGCGCCCGATCCCGAGATTGCTCTCGCTGGTCGCCGGACTTGCCGACGCCCCGCCCGGGTGCGCGCGGATCGCCTTCGCGCTTGCCTACGGCCTCCTCTGCCACGCGATCTTCGCCGCAGCGGTCCTGGCGATGGGCTGGGCGCTCTGGAACGGCATGACGGTGAGCCTCGGCACGGTGCCCTGGCCCTGGGCGGCGCTGGCGAACGCGGCCCTGCTCCTGCAATTCCCGATCCTGCATTCGGCGCTCCTGAACGGCCGCGGCGCGTCGCTCCCCGCCCGCGCCATCCCCGGCCCGTGGGGGCGCACGCTCGCCTCGACGAGCTACACGATCTTCGCCTCGCTCCAGCTCCTGGCGCTCTTCGCGCTCTGGACGCCCTCGGGCGTGGTCTGGTGGCGCGCCGAGGGCTGGGCGCTCTGGGCCGTGGGCGCCGCGCATCTCGCCTCCTGGCTCTTCCTGATGAAAAGCAATCTCGACGCCGGGGCCGAGCTGCAATCGGGCGCGCTGGGCTGGATGTCGCTCGCCCAGGACCGGCGGCCGCATTACCCGGACATGCCGGTGACGGGCCTCTTCCGGGTGATCCGCCAGCCGATCTATGTGGGCTTCTCCGCGGTGCTCTGGACGGTGCCCGTCTGGACGCCCGACCAACTGGTGCTGGCCCTCGGGCTGACCGCCTATTGCGTGATCGCGCCCCGCCGCTTCAAGGAGCGCCGCTACCTCGCGCGGCACGGAGAGCGCTTCGCGCGCTACCTCGCGACCCATCCCTACATGCTGCCCGGGCGTCCGGGCCGAAAGGATCTCTGACATGGCAGAGCGCAACGATCTGACGATCTACGACACGGTGGCGGACAAGTGGTGGTCAGACGAGATCCGCTGGGTGAGGACGCTGAAGAACCTCGTGCCCGGGCGCCTGACATGGTTCGACCGCCAGACCGACTGGGACGGGCGCGATGTGCTCGATCTCGGCTGCGCGGGGGGCTTCATGGCCGAGGCGCTGGCCCGCCGGGGCGCCCGCGTGACCGGCCTCGACCCGGCGCAGGGCGCGATTGCCGCCGCGCGCGCCCATGCCGAGAGCGAAGGCCTCGCGATCCGCTACGATATCGGCGTCGGCGAGGAGATGCCCTTTGACGATCAGAGCTTCGACATCGTGGTCTGCGTCGACGTGCTCGAACATGTGGCCGATCTCGACACGACGCTGGCCGAGGTCGCGCGAGTCCTGCGCCCGGGCGGGCTGTTCCTCTACGACACGATCAACCGCAATCCGCTGGCGCGCTTCGTCGCGATCACCATGGCCGAGGACGTGATCGGCATCCTGCCCAAGGGCACCCATGATCCGGCGATGTTCATCACCCCGTCCGAGCTCGACGCCGCGATGACCCGCGCCGGTCTCGCGCCTACCGCCCGCACAGGCTTGGGCCCGCGCGGCGTAAACCGGCGCGGAGACCTGACCTTCGGCCCGCTGCCGCTCCAGACAGTGCAATACATGGGCGCAGCCCGGGCCCCGGCATGACCGCGCTGGCGCTCTTGCTGACCGCCGCACTTTTCGGCGGCATGCTGCTCTATTCCTTCGGCTTTGCGGCATTCCTCTTTCGCCACATGCCCAAGGACGAGGCCGGCCGCCTGCTGCGGCGCGCCTTCCCGGTCTACTACCTCCTGGTGATCGCGGTCGCCTCGACGGCCGCGCTCCTGCGGCTGCCAGCCGACCCCACAAGCGCGGCGCTCCTGGCCGCTGTCGCGCTCACAACGATCCCCGCGCGGCAGGTGCTGATGCCGCAGATCAACGCGGCCTCGGATGCGGGCGATCGCCGCCGCTTCGGCTGGCTCCACGGCGCGTCGGTGGCGCTGGGTCTCCTCCAGATCGCCGCCACCGCCATCGCGCTCCTGCGCTTCCTGTGATCTCCCGTCGGTCCGCCAGACGCGGGTCCCGCACAAACCACGCGGCACAGTTCTGAAAACGGCGAACCGCGCTTTAAGCTTCATCTGTCCATAAATATTCCCGGGGAGCGCGAGGGGCAGCGCCCCTCGCCGGTCCGGCGTCACCGCCAGCGCGCCGCCCTCATCCCAGGAGCTTGCGTTTCCGCACCGGTGTCGGGCGCACGCGTTCCTCGATATGGTCGTAGAGGAGGCCTGCGATGTTCTTCTGCGTGGCGCCCTCGATGCCTTCGAGACCGGGCGAGGAGTTGACCTCCAGCACCTTCGGCCCGGCCTCCGAGCGCAAGAGATCCACGCCCGCGAGGTTCAGGCGGAAGGCCTTTGCGGCGCGCAGCGCGGTCTCGCGTTCGGTCTTCGAGATGCGCACCACCTGGGCCGAGCCGCCGCGATGCAAGTTCGAGCGGAAATCGCCCTCGGCACCGGTGCGCTTCATCGACGCCACGACCTTGCCGCCGACGACGAGGCAGCGGATGTCCTCGCCCGCGGCTTCCTTGACGAAATCCTGCACGAGGAAATTCGCCCGGAGACCCCGGAACGCGTCGATCACCGATTGCGCCGCCTTGCGGGTCTCGGCGAGGACCACGCCCTTGCCTTGCGTCGATTCCAGGAGCTTCACGATCAGCGGCGCGGTGCCCACGAGCTTGATCAGCGAATCCGTGTCCTTGGGCGAGGCCGCGAAGGCGGTGTTCGGCATGCCGATCTTGTGGCGCGCCATCAGCTGATGGGCATGGAGCTTGTCGCGGCTCGCGGTGATGCCCTCCGAGCCGTTCACGCAGAAGGTGCCGATGGTCTCGAACTGGCGGATCACCGCGGTGCCGTAGCTGGTGATCGAGGCGCCGATGCGCGGGATCACCGCGTCGTAGCGGGGCAGGCGGGCGCCGTCGTAATGGACCTCTGGCGCCATCGCGTTGATCGCCATGTAGCAGCGCGTGGTGTCGATCACCTCGACCGTGTGGCCGCGCTTCTCGCCTTCCTCGACCAGCCGACGGGTCGAGTAGTTGTTCTCGCGGCTGAGAACCGCGATCCGCAGCGCCCGGTTCGGCGCGGCGGCGCGCATCCGGGTGGAGCTGTAGACGTCGTAGCTGAGCTCGGGCTGCAGGAAGCGTTCGGCCGCGACGATCGTGATGTCCTCGCCGAGCGCCTCGCGGCCCAGAAGCATGCGGCTCGCCATCCCGGCGCGGTTCGTCAGCGTCAGCTCGATCGGCCAGGCACGGTCGCCCACCTTCAGCTCGGCGGCGATGACGTAGCGGCTCTCGCTCTCGCCGTTGGACGAGGTCACCATCCGCCGGTCGACGATCGGCGCGGAGCAGGGGATGGTCAGGTCCTCGCGGCCCGGCACGGGATGCACCGTGAAGCGCACCTTGGGCTTCGAGGCGGGGCCGAAGCTCTCGATCTCCGAGGCATGGAGCGCCGAGGTCCGCGCGCCGGTATCGACCTTGGCCTTGAGCGCGGGCAGGCCGAGCCCGGGCAGGGACACCCATTCCTCCCAGCCGAAGCGCAGGAGATCGGAAAAATCGGTTTGGTCGTCTGGCATGGGGATCGCGCCTTCTGTCTCGATGGCCGCGGGCTCTTGCGGCCCGGTCGGTGAGGCGGATCAGGTGGCGCCGGGCGACCGACCCGGCACGGGGCCTAGTCGTTGATGTCGTGGCGCACGATTCGGGCCTGCCCGCTCGGTCGGCGGAACAGGTAGCGCAGCACGGCCCAGCTGACCAGCGACAGCACCGCAAAGAGCGTCAGGAGCGCCGCAAGCTCGAGCGTGAGGCCGAAGAGCAGGAACACCCCCACAAGCGCCGCGCCAATGGCGAAGCCGAGAAAGAGGAAACCCGGCAGCACGATCTCGACCAGCGCGATCAGAAGCGCCGCCGCCCACCAGGCCCACCAGAGGGTCCAGATCGCCATGTCAGCTCCTCCCCTTGAGCATCTGGAAGGCGTTGCCGAAGGCCTCGAGCGCCTGCGCTGGGACGACGATGGTCTGCTTGCCTTCGCCCGCGCCGAGCGCGTTCAGCGCCTCGACCTGTTTCAGCGCGACCTGATACTGCGCGCTTTCGATCCCGTGCTCGGCGATGGCCTGCGCGACGACGCCGGTGGCGTAGGCCTCGGCATCCGCGAGGATGCGGCGCGCCTTGGCGGATTGCTCCGAGGCGTAGAGCTCGGCATCGGCGGCCAGCTCCACCGCGCGTTTCTTGCCCTCGGCCTCGGTCACCTGCGCGCGGCGCGCGCGCTCGGCGTTGAGCTGCTGGAGCATCGCGGCGCGGGTCGCCGCATCCAGGTTGACGTCCAGAAGCTCGGCCCTCGTGACCTCGATACCCCAATCGTCCACGACGGCGAAGATCTGCTCCTTGATGGTCTGGGTCAGGGTAGAGCGGTTCGACTGCACCTGGTCGAGCTCCATCTTGCCGATCTCGGAGCGGACGATGCCCGCGACCGTGGTCGAGATCGCGGCGTCGATGTCGCGGATCCGGTAGACCGTCTTCTCGGGCTCGATGATCCGGTAGAACACCGAGGTATCGACCTGCACCAGCACGTTGTCCTGGGTGATCGCATCCTGCGTCATGGTTGGCAGCTGGCGCTCGAGGATCGAGATCTTGTGCGCGACCCGGTCGAGAAACGGCACGATCAGGTTGATGCCGGGGGCGAGGACCGCGTGCAGCCGTCCGAATCGCTCGACGACAAACTGCTCCGATTGCGGCACGATCTTCACGGCCTTGAGCACCGTGACGATGATGAGCAGGGCGAACAGCCCGAAGAGAATTGTGGCGGGGGGAATTTGATCGAGGGGCATCAATACCAGTCTCCAAAAAACACAGACACCATCTGTGCAGAGTTTCAGGACAATGCAACAGATGGCGGAGCGGGACGGCGTCTCTCGAGCGCGCCGCGGTCGCGGAGGCGGGCATAAAGGTGCCAGCTGGCATGCCCGAGGATCGGCAGAACCACGAACAGCCCCAGAAAGAGCGGCAGAAGCGCGGCCAGCGTGGCGATGCCGATCAGCGCCGCCCAGGCGAACATCACCAGCGGCGCGGCTCGGACCACCCGCAGGCTGGCCAGCATCGCGGTGACGACGTCGACCTCGCGGTCGAGCAGCATCGGCAGGCTGATCACCGTGATCGAGAAGAGAAGGAGCGCGAAGACCGCGCCGAAGGCCAGCTCGACCGCGATCATCGTGAGCCCGTCGCGCGTCAGGTAGGCCGAGAGCGCGTCGGGCGGGCCCATCATCGCCGAGGGGCCCATGAAGAGCGCGAAGAGCATATGCGCGAAGAAGCTCCAGAAGAGCACATAGATCAGGATCAGTGCCCCTGCCCAGGGGATCTGGCGGCTGCGCTCCTGCCAGACGATCCCCAGCACCTCTCCGGCGCGCAAGGACTGGCCGGAGGCGCGGCGGCGGCTGACATCGTAGAGCCCGACCGCGAGGAACGGGGCCAGCATCGGAAAGCCGAGGGTCAGCGACAGGGTCCAGGTCAAGAGCCCGGCGCCGAGCTGCACCAGCACCAGCCCCGCCAGGACGTAGACGCCCGCGAAAAAGACCCCGTATTGCGGGGCGGCGCGAAAATCCGCGAGCCCTGCGCGCAAGGCCGCGCCCAGATCCTCGAACCGTGCGGCTGTCTCCTCTGTCCCGGTCATCTCGTGTCCCTCCCCAAGGCCTGTCCGCTGCCAGTATAACGCCGAAGGGCCTCACCGGCCCACGCCCGATTTCACGCCTTGCCGGAACGCGGGGGATGGGGCAGGAGACAGGGCATGAGCCGCTTTTCCTTCACCCTCTCCGCCCGCTCGGGCCGTGCCCGCACCGGTGTGATCTCGGCCCCGCGCGGCGAGATCCGCACGCCCGCTTTCATGCCCGTCGGCACCGCCGCCACCGTCAAGGCGATGCTGCCCGAGAGCGTCCGCGCGACCGGGGCGGATATTCTCCTGGGCAACACCTACCACCTGATGCTCCGGCCGGGGGCGGAGCGGGTCGCACGGCTCGGCGGGCTCCACCGCTTCATGAACTGGGAGCGACCGATCCTGACGGATTCGGGCGGCTTCCAGGTGATGAGCCTTGCCGATCTGCGCAAGCTGACGGAGCGCGGCGTGACCTTCCGCAGCCATATCGACGGCTCCAAGCACGAATTGACGCCCGAGCGGTCAATGGAGATCCAGCGCCTGCTCGGATCGGACATCGTCATGGCCTTCGACGAATGCCCGGCCTTGCCCGCGGATCGCGACCGGATCGCCGAGAGCATGCGGCTCTCGATGTGCTGGGCCGAGCGGTCGCGCGATGCCTTCGGCGACCGTCCGGGCCACGCGCTGTTCGGGATCATGCAGGGCGGGCTCGAGCGCGATCTTCGCGAGGAGAGCGCCGAGGCGCTGCGCGCCATCGGCTTCGAGGGCTACGCGATCGGTGGCCTCGCGGTGGGCGAGGGACAGGAGGCGATGTTCGGCTGTCTCGACTACGCGCCGGAGCTGCTGCCCGAGGATCGCCCACGGTACCTGATGGGGGTCGGGAAGCCCGACGATATCGTCGGCGCGGTAAAGCGCGGCGTCGACATGATGGATTGCGTGCTGCCCACCCGCTCGGGCCGGACCGGACAGGCCTGGACGCGGGGCGGGCAGGTGAACCTCAAGAACGCGCGCCACGCCGACGATACCCGCCCGCTCGACGCCCAATGCGGGTGTCCGGCCTGCCGTGGCTATTCGCGCGCCTACCTGCACCATGTCGTGCGCGCGGGCGAGATGATCGCGGGCATGCTGCTGACCTGGCACAACCTCCATTATTACCAGAAGCTCATGTCCGGGATGCGCGCGGCCATCGCCGAGGATCGCTTCGCGGAGTGGGAAGCGGGTTTCCACGCCGCGCGGGCCGAGGGCGATATCGAGCCGCTCTGAACGGGCTTGGGGGCGGCGTTTCGGGTCGGAATTTCGGCGAGACTTTGCCGAAAACCTCAGGTTTAGGGCCGTGCTATCGGATATCCGCGCGATGTTTTCGCCTTTTGGGGGCGACCGCTCTAGATCAACAAGAGTCATAGAGACACTACACGAAGGACATCGATCCCATGAAGAAGATTGCAACCGCCCTCCTGCTGACCTCGGCCTTCGGCCTGAGCGCCTGCGCGAACATGACCTCCGACCAGCGCTACGCAACCGGCGCGCTCGCTGGCGGTGCCGCAGGCCTGGCCGCGGGCGAGCGCCTCGGCGGCAACAGCACCGAGAAGGCCGCAGCGACGCTTGCTGGCGCGGCCATCGGCGGGGCTGTCGCCTCCAACTCCGGCCCGGCACCGACGCGCAGCTGCGTGTATCCCAACGGTCAGCCTGCCCCGTGCCCGGTCGGCTACTGATCGTCGGGTCGCATCAAGACTGACGAAGGGGCCGGAGCGATCCGGCCCCTTTTTCGTGACGGCACCGGATTTCGAACCGAAATCCGCGCGATTTCCGGATCGGAAATCGGCGCCGAGCTCAGAGGTCGCGCAGAAGAATAGGCAGCGACGCCCGCAAAAGCGCCTCGCCGCCGGGCCGCCATCCGAGCGCGCGAAGTCGCGAGCAGTCCAGCACGTTCGGCGCTCGGGCGGCCCGCGACGGCGGAGGGTGAGGGCAGTCCGTCAGCATCCGGACGTCCGACAGCAGATCATGGCGATCGAGGAGAATATCCGAGCAGTGCACCGCTCCGGTGATCTGCGGATTCTCCAGAAGCAGAAGGACCGCCGCTGCCAAGTCCTCTCCGTGCACCTCGCTGGCCAGCCGCGGCTGGATAGGGCGTCCGGCCAAGTACTCCGTGAACAGCCCGCGCCACTTGTTCGCGTGCCCCGGTCCGTAGACCCCGGTGGCCCGGAGCGACGCCGATGACAGCGACAGGCGGGCGAGACGGGCCTCCGCCTCGGCTTTGATGCGGCCATAGCTCTCGGTCGGGCAGGGCGCGAGATCCTCGGCCAGGACCGTTCCCGGAGGGTAGCCGTCGAAGACGGCGCGCGAGGACAGAAAGACGATCCGCGTCACGCCCTGCCGCTCGGCGGCGTCGAAGAGCGCGGAACTGCCGTCGAGATTGAGCGCGCGGAACCTCACCGGATCGCCTCGGTCTCCGCCCCGGTAGCGCCCGGGCGCGTGATCGAAGGCGCAATGGACCAGAGCCTCCACCCCGGTCAGGTCCGGATCGGGCCCGCCAAGCGTCCAGCCCGGTCGCCCGAGCGGCAACACCTTATGGCTTGCGCGAAGAAGCGCCCTTGCGATGAACCCGCCGACAATCCCGCCCGCGCCGGTCAGCGCGACGCGCATGGAGGTCCGGGCAGGGCGGAGAGGTCGGGTGTCTCGCCTCGGGCGTAGCTTTGCCAAAGCGCGATCAGCGGTGCGAGTCGATCGGCCTTGGCGTGATCGGCCCAGGGCTTTTCATACTGGAAATGCAGAACCCGGATCGCCTGCCAGTCCCAGAGCTCGGGCAGGTTGAACCAGACATATTGGAGCATGTTGTCGAAGACGGGCAGCCCGTGCCAGTCGGGGAAGAAGTCCTGCAGGAAGCTCTGGTCCGTGCGCCGCCAGAACGCGTCCGGCCGGTCGAGCCGCGCCATCATCGCGTCGAAGGTGGCCTGCGAAGGGCGCGCGGTGAAGACGCCCGAATTCATGCGATGGAAATCGCCGAGGCTCTCATAGACATTCGGCGCGGCGGAAAACTCGGGATAGTCGAAGAGCCGGTCGATGTTGCGCAGGACCAGCGTGTCGGCGTCGAGAAAGACGACGCGCTCGTGCGGCAATTGCCAGAGCCGCAGCTTGGCGAAATTGTCGAGCGGCGTGTGGAAGGCCGGCTTTTCGCCCTTGGTGAAGGGTGCCACGCCGTGAATGCGGTCCCGGGCATGGGCGGCGTTGAACTCGTCCGAGGTGGGCAGGAGCGCTACCTCGTGGAGCGTGGCGCGCTCTGCCAGCGGCAGAAGCGCCTCGCGCGGCACGCCGCCGGTGTGCATGACGATCCGCTCGGCGGTGCTGCCGGTGGCCGCAAGCGAGTTCAGGAGCGCTTCTGCGCCGCGCGCGAAATCGGCATTGGTGACAAGGGTGACGTAGGCGCGCCGCATCGGTCAGATCGTGTCGGAGATGAATTCGAGGAGCGTGCCGTCGGGGTCGCGGAAATAGACGCTCGTGCCTTGCCCGCCCGCGCCGTTGCGGGCGACGGGGCCGAGCTCGATCGCGACGCCTACGGACGCCAGATGCGCCTCGGCTTCTGCGATGGGGCCGTCACAGGCGAAGCAGAGATCGCTGCCGCCCGGCGGCACCGGGACACGGGCCAGAGGCGTCGCGTCGACGCCCGGACCGTGGCAGTTGAGCTGCGCGTCGCCGAAGCGATAGGCGAAGCCGGGACCGCGGCCGCAGAACGCGTTAGACCGGCCCCAGTCCGTGACATGGATCACCGCGTGGTCGATCCGGACCTTGGGCGTCACGAAACGCTCCGGATGGCCGTTCCCTCGGGGTCCTGCTCGACCCGCGCGGCCAGGTCCTTGGTCCAGGCCGAGACGGCGGGCACGCGGCTCCGGTCGATCCGGTGGGCGTATTTGCGCGCGACGTCCACCACTTCCGACAGAAGCCCCTCGGCCAGCGTCGTCGGCTCGAGACCCAGCGCCAGGAACTTGTCGTTCTGGACGATCAGGTCGTTCTCGGCGGCTTCCTTGCGCGGGTTCGGCAGGTAGGCGATCCGCGCGCCGGCGATCTTGGCGACGAGCTCGGCCAGATCGCGCACCCGGTGGGTCTCGGTCATCTGGTTGAAGATCTTGACCCGGTCACCGCTTTTCGGCGCATCCGACAGGGCCAGCTCGATGCAGCGCACGCTGTCGCGGATGTGGATGAAGGCGCGGGTCTGTCCGCCCGAGCCATGCACCGTCAGCGGGTAGTCGATGGCGGCCTGGATGAGGAAGCGGTTCAGCACCGTGCCGTAATCGCCGTCATAGTCGAACCGGTTGACCAGCTGCTCGTGCCGCGCGGTCTGATCGGTATGCGTGCCCCAGACGATGCCCTGATGCAGATCGGTGATCCGGAGGCCATCGTTCTGCGCGTAGAACTGGAAGAGGATCTGATCGAGCGACTTGGTCATGTGATAGACCGAGCCCGGGCGCGTCGGGTAGAGGATCTCCTGCTCCTTCTTGCCCGAGGGCGTGTCGATCTCGACATCGAGATAGCCTTCGGGGATCGGAGCGCCGACCGAGGAGTAGCCGTAGACGCCCATCGTGCCCAGGTGCACGATATGCGCGTCGATGCCGCTTTCGACCACGGCGGCCAGAAGGTTATGCGTCGCGTTGACGTTGTTGTTGACGGTGTAGACCTTGTGGCGGTCCGATTTCATCGAATAGGGCGCGGCGCGCTGCTCGGCGAAATGCACGATGGCGTCGGGCTTGTGGGTCGCGAGCCATTGCTTCAGCCGCTCGAACTCCTTCGACAGGTCGAGCAGGTGGAAATGGATCGTCTCGCCGGAGACCTGTTTCCAGATCCGGCACCGCTCCTGGATCGAATCCATCGGGGTCAGGGATTGAACGCCGAGCTCGGTATCGATCCACCGCCGCGACAGGTTGTCGATGATGTGGATGTCATGGCCTTGGGCCGAGAGATGGACGCTGGTGGGCCAGCCGCAAAATCCGTCTCCCCCGAGAATGGCGATCTTCATGTCAGGTCTCTCCCATAGGGTCCGTTGGGGCGGGGCTACTGCTCTGCCCTTGGTCTGTAAAGTAAATGTTAGATGACGCGCGGCCAGTTGCCGGATCCGGGCGGGAACCCGGCGGGGCGGCGCATTGTTGTCTCTGCAAAGCCCATCCGGGCGCAAAGACAAAGGAGAGTTCCCGTGGATACCATGGAGACCGAAAAGCTGTTCACCCCGTTCAAGGCCGGTGAAATCGAGTTGAAGAACCGCATCGTGATGGCCCCGCTGACCCGCAACCGCGCCAAGGCCGAAGGCGATGTCGTGGGCGATCTGCATGTGCGCTACTACACCCAGCGCGCCGGTGCGGGCCTGATCATCACCGAGGCCACGCAGATCTCGCCCGAGGGCAAGGGCTATGCCTGGACCCCCGGCATTCACTCCGACGCACAGGTCGCGGCATGGAAGCGCGTGACCGATGCCGTGCACGAGGCCGGCGGCAAGATCGTCCTGCAACTCTGGCATGTCGGCCGGATCAGCCACACCTCGCTGCAGCCCGACGGCCAGCAGCCGGTCGCGCCTTCGGCCGTGCGGGCCGAGGCTCCAACCTTCGACGGCGAGAAGATGGTGGACGTCTCCGAGCCGCGCGCGCTCGAGGCCGACGAGCTTCCGCGCATCGTCGAGGATTTCCGCAAGGCGGCCGAGAACGCCAAGGCTGCGGGCTTCGACGGCGTCGAGATCCACGCGGCCAATGGCTACCTGCTCGACCAGTTCCTCAAGGACGGTCCGAACCGCCGCGAGGATGCCTATGGCGGCAGCATCGAGAACCGCGCCCGCCTCGCCTTCGAAGTGCTCGACGCGGTCAAGTCGGTTTGGCCCGCGGGGCGCATCGGTATCCGCCTGTCGCCCTTCTCGGGCGCCAATGACGCGCATGACAGCGATCCTGCCGCGCTGGCGCGCTACATGATCGAGCGCCTGTCCGGGCATGGACTCGCCTATGTCCACATGATCGAAGGCCAGACCGGCGGTCCGCGCGACTGGCCCGAGGACCTCGATCTGCGCGAGCTGCGCGACCGTCTCGATGCGGCCTGGATGGGCAATAACGGCTACGACCGCGACCTCGCGATCGAGCGCGTCGCGAACGGCGACACCGATCTGGTGGCCTTCGGCGTGCCCTTCATCGCGAATCCCGACCTCGTCAAACGGCTCCAGCGCGACGTCGAGCTGAACGAGGCCGATCAGGACACGTTCTATGGCGGCGGGGCCGAGGGATATACCGATTATCCCTTCCTGGAGCAGGCGATCATGGACCGTCACGCCTCTGCAGCCTGACCTTCGCGACCGTATCGCTCGCGCAAACGTGTGGCGGGATCCCGCCACACGTAATTTTTAGGGATTATAAACTAATTTTTTGTTAGCTAATGTGGCGCGCGCGATGGATTATCCGGCGCGTGGTTTAGGAAGTGCCTTACGGTGGGAGGTCGTATGCTGGATTCCATGAAGCAGGTGACGCTGGACATTGAGGAAGCGCGCAAGCATGGCGTTGATATCGATGTCAAAACCGCGATGCTGATGTCCTTTTCTCCGGATTGCATAAAGCTCCTCTCGACCTCCGGCGACCTTCTCTTCATGAGCCGCAACGGCACCTGCGCGATGGAAATCGCCGACCCCGCTCCGCTCTACGGGCGCAAGTGGTGGGACCTCTGGCCGGACCAGGAGCGGGATCGGCTGCGGGATGCGGTCGACCTTGCCGCGACCGGGCGGACCGTGAATTTCGTGGCCGAGTGCCCGACGGCCCGGGGCACGCCCGCCTGCTGGAACGTCATGGTGGCCGGGGTTCCGACCTCCGACGGTCAGGTCAAGGAGCTTCTGGCGATCTCGGTGATGACCGAGGAAGCGCCCTCCGAGCTCTTGGTGACCTGAACGCGCGTTCGACGCGGGACCATCTCGATAGCTTCAGTTTTACGGGTAATTCGCTTCCGGAAAGGACGCGATGGCGCGATGATCGTGCCATCGACCTGTCCAGAAGGTGCGCGATGCTCGACCGTTCCGACCAAGGCCACATGCCTGCGACCCCCGATCAGGAGCGCCTCGATGCGCTCGGTCTGGACGCCGAACCCGCGCTCGTGCGGCGTATGGAACAGTCGCGCGACTGCATCAAGCTCCTGCAATCCGACGGCACGATCGAATACATGAGCCATAACGGCCTCTGCGCGATGGAGATCGACGATCTGTCCGTCGTGCTCGGCAAGGTCTGGTGGACGCTCTGGCCGGAAGAGGTCCGCGAGACGCTGAAACAGGCGGTCTCGGCGGCGTGCACAGGGCGCATGGCCAACTTCGTCGCCGATTGTCCGACCGCCAAGGGACATCCGCGGCGCTGGGATGTCACGGTCACGGGCCTCGTCGGCGCCAGGGGCGCAGTCGAGGAGATCCTCGCGGTCTCGACGCAGACCGAGGATCGGGCCCGCCCCCTTCGCGTGATCTGACGGCGATCCGTCCGGACGCGGCTTGCGGCGCTCCTCCCCTTGCGTCCGCCGGACGCCCGCGCCATGCTCGCCCAAAGCCGGTCGCCAGCTTGAATTAGCCCCCTCGCGACACCAGCTTTACTATCCGAGAAGGGGACGGCGAGCGTTGCCGCGACGCGGGACCAGGCCGTTCTGCCAGATTTAAGGAAAGCGAATGCAAGAGCCTCTCAACACATCCTATCCGGTGCTGCCTCTCCGCGACATCGTGGTGTTTCCGCACATGATCGTGCCGCTCTTCGTGGGCCGCGAGAAATCGGTGCGCGCGCTGGAAGAGGTGATGGCCCATGACAAGCAGATCCTGCTCGCCAGCCAGATCGACCCGTCCGAGGACGATCCGGCCGATGACCGCATCTATCGCGCGGGCGTCCTGGCCAATGTGCTGCAACTCCTGAAACTGCCCGATGGCACCGTGAAGGTTCTCGTCGAGGGGCAGGCGCGCGTGCGCATCACAGAATATCTGGAAAACGACCGCTTCTTCGAGGCGCAGGCCGAGTATCTCACCGAGATGCCGGGCGACGCGACCGCGATCGAGGCGCTGGTGCGCACCGTCGCCGACGAGTTCGAGCGCTATGCCAAGATCAAGAAGAACATCCCCGAAGAGGCGCTCTCGGCCGTCAGCGAGACCACCGAGCCGGCGAAGCTTGCCGACCTCGTGGCCGGGCATCTCGGGATCGAGGTGAACCAGAAGCAGGAGCTTCTGGAAACCCTCGCCGTGTCTGACCGGCTCGAGCAGGTCTACGGCCACATGCAGGGCGAGATGTCGGTTCTGCAGGTCGAGAAGAAGATCAAGACCCGCGTCAAGAGCCAGATGGAGCGGACCCAGCGCGAGTACTATCTGAATGAGCAGATGAAGGCCATTCAGAAGGAACTCGGCGACGGTGAGGACGGCCAGAACGAGGTCGCCGAACTGGAGCAGCGCATCTCCGAGACCAAGCTCTCGAAGGAGGCCCGCGAAAAGGCCGAGGCCGAGGTGAAGAAGCTCAAGAACATGAGCCCGATGTCCGCCGAGGCGACCGTCGTGCGCAACTATCTCGACTGGATGCTGTCGATCCCGTGGGGCACCCGCTCGCGCGTCAAGAAGGACTTGGGCCGCGCGCAGCAGATCCTCGATGACGACCACTACAGCCTCGAGAAGGTGAAGGAGCGGATCGTCGAGTATCTCGCGGTGCAGCAGCGCTCGAAGAAGCTGAAGGGGCCGATCATGTGCCTCGTCGGCCCTCCGGGCGTGGGCAAGACCTCGCTCGGCAAGTCGGTCGCCAAGGCCACGGGACGCGAGTTCATCCGCATCTCGCTCGGCGGCGTGCGCGACGAATCCGAGATCCGCGGCCACCGTCGGACCTATATCGGCTCGATGCCCGGCAAGATCATCCAGGCGCTGAAGAAGGCCAAGACCACGAACCCGCTCATCCTGCTCGACGAGATCGACAAGATGGGTCAGGACTTCCGTGGCGACCCGGCCTCGGCGATGCTCGAAGTGCTCGATCCCGAGCAGAACTCGACCTTCGTCGATCACTACCTGGAGGTGGAGTACGACCTCTCGAACGTGATGTTCATCACCACGTCGAACTCGTACAACATGCCCGGGCCGCTTCTCGACCGGATGGAGATCATCCCGCTCTCGGGCTACACCGAGGACGAGAAGACCGAGATCGCGAAGCGCCACCTGATCGGCAAGGCGGTCAAGAACCACGGCCTGAAGAAGACCGAGTTCGAGATCACCGACGAGGCTCTGACCGACGTGGTCCGCTACTACACCCGCGAGGCGGGCGTGCGGAACCTCGAGCGCGAGATCGCCAAGCTGGCCCGCAAGGCGGTGACCCTGATCGTGAAGAAGGAAGCCGAGAAGGTCGTGGTCACCCCCGAGAACCTTCCCGATTTCCTGGGTGTGCGGAAGCATCGCTACGGCCTGGCCGAAGAGGACAACCAGGTCGGCGTCGTGACCGGTCTGGCCTATACCTCGGTCGGGGGCGACCTTCTCCATATCGAGGCGCTGCGCCTGCCGGGCAAAGGCCGGATGAAGACCACCGGCAAGCTCGGCGACGTGATGAAGGAGTCGATCGACGCGGCGTCGTCCTATGTGCGGTCGATCTCTCCCCAGATCGGGGTGAAGCCGCCGCGCTTCGAGAAGTGGGACATCCACGTGCACGTGCCCGACGGCGCGACGCCCAAGGATGGTCCGTCGGCGGGTCTGGCGATGGTCACGGCCATCGTGTCCGTGCTGACCGGTATCCCGGTGCGCAAGGACATCGCCATGACCGGCGAGGTGACGCTGCGCGGCAACGCGAGCGCCATCGGCGGGCTCAAGGAGAAGCTGCTCGCGGCTCTGCGGGGCGGGATCAAGACGGTTCTGATCCCCGAGGAGAACGAGAAGGACCTGGCCGAGCTGCCCGACAACGTGAAGAACGGGCTGGAAATCATCCCGGTCAAGCACGTCTCCGAGGTGCTGAAGCTCGCGCTGACCCGCGAACCCGTCGCCGTGGACTGGGATGAGGAGGCCGAAGAGGCCGCCGCCGCAGCCAAGGCCCAGGCCGAGACCGAGATCGGCGCAACCGCGCACTGATCGGTCAAAACGCCGGAAATCAGCCGCCCCGGACGCAAGTTCGGGGCGGTTTCGTGTCAAACCCATCCCATTTTGCTTTTTGAAACATCGGGGTTCTTTGCTACCCTCTCCGCCATCGAGCAATTCCCGAGACGCAGGCCAACCTGCGCCGGACCCAGCCAAGGGGCATCAGGCATGAGCGGAAACAAAGCACGCAAGACATCCACGTCGAAATCCCGGTCGACCCAGTCCAAACCGGCGGGCAAAGCCGCGACGCTCAAACCCGGCGCGCCGACATCGTTCCAACTCGATGCCGGACCGGCCTTGCCGGAAGCGGTGCCCGAGGGCTCCGATGCCATCGACCAGGCGGTCGAGGCGACGCTCGATCCGTCGCGGATGCCGCGCGCGCTCTTGCCGGAGTTCAAGAAGAAAGAGCTGATCGACGCGGTCGTCGAACGCTCGGGCCTCAAGAAGCGCGACGTGAAACCCGTGCTCGAGGCGGCGCTTGCGGTCCTGGGCGAAGCGCTCTCGGAAGGGCGTGAACTGAACCTCGAACCCTTCGGCAAGATCAAGGTTCAGAAGGTCAAACAGGCCGCCGGGGCGCAGGTCATGGTGACCCGGATCCGGCAGAGCGAACCCGCCGCGAGTGACGCGGACAGGGCTCTTGCACAGGTCGGCGAGGACGGCTAAGAGACGCCCCACCGGGTGATTAGCTCAGTGGTAGAGCGCTTCGTTCACATCGAAGATGTCAGGAGTTCGAATCTCTTATCACCCACCAGGTTTCCGAAAGGGCGTGCCGTTGTCGGCGCGCCCTTTCTCTTTCCGCGCGGCAAGGCAGGCGAGTTTGTCGGCCAGCGCGAGGCTCTGAACCTCGTCCTCGACCCGCGTTGCGAGCGTTTCCCGGGATCGCCTCATCTCACTGTTCCTTTTCTGTGAAAGCGCGCCTTTGGGCTGCGTTAATCTCGTCGGCATCGGCGGTCAGCCCGATATCGCGCAGGAGCCTGCGATCGGCCGCGAGGGCCGCGACGCGCCGGCGATGGCGGATGTCTCGGAAGAGGGGGAGGCGGGGCATGGCGTGTCTCCTTGCATTCGGCTGCGAGACAGGTAGCCTCGGACCTCAAGTGAACTTGAGGTCAAGCGTAAAATGTCGCGACATCCCAAAGCCGTGCCGAACGACCTCAGCGTCGGCGAGATGGCCCGGCGCGCCGGGGTCCCGGTCTCGACGCTGCATTTTTACGAGAGCGAAGGCCTGATCGAGAGCTGGCGCACCGCGGCCAATCATCGGCGTTATGACCGGCGGGAATTGCGGCGGGTGGCCGTCATCCGCGTCGCGCAGTCGCTCGGCATTTCCCTGGCCGAATGTCGCGACATGCTGAAGGACCTGCCGTGCGACCGCCCTTTGGGCAAGGCGGATTGGGCCGCCGTGTCGACCGAATGGCGCGCGCGCCTCGACCGGCGTCTCGCGCTCCTGATGCGGATGCGCGACCGGCTTGATCAATGCATCGGGTGCGGCTGCCTCTCGCTCGAGGCCTGCCCGCTCTACAACCCCTCGGACGCGCTGTCGAAAGACGGGCCGGGACCGCGCCGCTGGCTCGACGACGCCTGACCCGGGCGCTCTTGCGCTCGCCGTCGGGCTCGGGCAGATAAGCGCCGATGGGTGATTAGCTCAGTTGGTAGAGCGCTTCGTTTACACCGAAGATGTCGGCGGTTCGAGTCCGTCATCACCCACCACGTCTTTCCAATAACTTATCCGACGCACGCTCGGTCGCTGTCTGCGGGAGGCATCCAGTCGCCCGAGCGCCGCATCTTCACGATGTCCGAAAGGACCGCGCCGCGCAGTCACGGGCGCGGAACAAAGATGTGTCTTCAGGGTTCCTTCGGGAAGATCCTTACCCAGTTGATCGGATGCACCATGCCCTTATTGTCCCGCCTCAGCCTGTCGCTCCTTCTGGCGACCGCGCTCACGCCCGTCTCGCTCGCAGCCGAGCAGCATAGCGACGCGACCAAATCCCAGGCGATGGACACGCAGGGCGCGGCAGAACGCGGCGCTTACCTGGCGCAGCTCGGCGGCTGTTCGCATTGCCATCAGGTCGAGGGAGGCGAGGCGTTTGCAGGCGGCGTCCGGATCAACACCCCGTTCGGGGTTCTGATCGGACCGAACATCACTCCGGACGAAGAGACCGGCATCGGCTCGTGGAGCCGCGACGATTTCGAAGGCGCCCTGCGGCGCGGTGTCAACGAGGAGGGCGAGCCGCTCTACCCGGCGATGCCCTACATGCATTTCACCAAGCTGACGGACGAGGATATCGACGCGCTCTGGGCCTATTTCCAATCGGTGACCCCGGTGCGGAACGAGGTGGACACGGTGCAACTGCCGTTCCCCTACAACCTGCGGCGCGCGCTCTCGGTCTGGAAGGCGATGTATTTCGAACCGGCGCGGTTCGAGCCGAACCCCGATTACAACGACCAGGTCAACCGCGGCATGTATCTTGCCGAGGGGCTGGTCCATTGCGCCAGCTGCCACACGCCGCGGAACTCCATCGGCGGCCCGCTCGAGAACCGGCCCTACCAGGGCGCGTCCGTCGATGGCTGGTATGCGCCCAACATCTCGGGCAGCGCCGGGTCGAAGCTCGCGAAATTCGACCAGGAGGTCCTGACCGCGTTCCTCTCCGACACGCATCCCGACGGGCTGGCGGCCTTCGGAGCGATGGCGCAGGTCACGACATCGCTCTACGACGCCAAACCCGAGGATGTCGAAGCGATCGCTGCTTATATCCTGAAGCGGGCCGAGGATGATCCCGAGGGCGAGGCACCCGAGCTGGAGGCGCTGTCGGACGAGGCCTTCGACCGCGGCCTTGCGGTCTACGAGAGCAATTGCGCGACCTGCCACGGCGAGGATGGCCGGGGCAATCAGGACATCGCCGCGCGTCTGGTCAACAATGGCGGCGTGACGGCTGCATCGCCGACCAACGTGGTGAATGTGCTTCTGGGCGGCATCGCGCCCCGTCGCGGCTTCGGCGCCATGCCAGCCTTCGCGGACGTGCTGAACGATGAAGAGATCGCGGACGTCACCAACTACATCCGCCGCGCCTGGGACAATGACGGCGCGCGACTCGCCAACGCCGCCCTGGTCGATGGGCGTCGCAACAACGTGCAGGAAGACCCGCGCGTCGCGCTCGCCGAGACCTGCCCGACAGGCGATGCGGACATCATCTCGGACAGCCTGCGCGAGCGGGTGACCGCGATGGCGACAGAGGACCTGACCTCGGATCAGCTGCCCGACGCGGTCGACAAGCTCGGTCCCGACCTGCCGGAAGCGGATTATTCCCGCAAGGTGACGGCGCTGACCTCGATCTATTGCAACGCCCTGGCCGAGCTTGGCGAGGGGATCGACCAGGCCGAGGTCCGTTCGCGGCAACTGGCCTTCATCAACGCGGTCGACAGCGCCATCGCCGGCGCCAACTGATCTGCTGCGCAGCGGGACGCCCCGCCGCGCTCAGTAGCCGGTCATCTCCAGATAGCCGCGTCCCGGGTGCGTGCCGCTCACCCGGATCGGACCTTCCCAGTAGGAAAAGGTCAGGTCCATCCACGCATCGCGGTTCAAGGGCGCGGTCTCGATATCGAGGCCGCGCTCTGGCAATTCGACACGCCACCTCACCGGTATCTCGCGTTTGGCAACTTGGGCCGTCTCAAGCGCGGTCACCCGCACCGCGCCGTTGCCATAGGGCGTGGGCGTGCCGTCCGGCTCGATCCAGGTGGCAGAGGTGAAGTGGCCGCCCGAGCTGTCGCGCAAACCGAAGGCCATCAGCTTTGCGCCATCGTCGAAGGAAAGCGAAAACCAGTCCCAGCCGTCCTGATCCTCGGCCAGGGGCTGCGAGGACCATTCCCGGTCGAGCCACGCCGATCCAGTGACCTCGACCGTCCCCGAGGGCAGGGAGAGCGTGCCGTCCACCGCGTAGAAGGGTTGCGAGTAATAGTAGCTCGACTGGCCGCTCTCGGATTTTACCGAGTAGCCCGCGTCTCCCTGAAGGACGAGCGGACCTTCCGCTGTCAGCGCGACGTCGTAGGAAAACTCAGTGCCCCGGGCGGTGAGCCGCGCGGCCGAGAACGGGTCCGCGCCCGGCTCGGCGGTCGAGGTGAAGACCCAATCGTCGATAAAGGCCTCGAACGGCTCGGTCACGCCCGCCTGGCCCAGATCGCCGCGGCCGAACCGTTCGGTCGCAAGATGCGTCTCGGCGCTGGTGACCGCGGCGTGACCTAGCCAGAACGCGGTCCCGGGCGTATCGGGCCCGGGCGGCACGAGGCCGGTGCGGAACAGCGTCCATTGCAGCCCGTAATCCTGCCCGTCGGCCCCGTCGAGCGTCGCGGTGATATACCACCATTCGATCCGGAAATCGGGATGGGGGAAGTGATCCTCGGGGAAGGTCAGGCGCTTATCGGGATCGGGGACGGCGAAGCCCTCGGCCTCGGTTCCGAGCCCGGCATAGCCCTGGGCGGCGGCGCCGGAGGCGATGACGAGAAGCAGGCTGGCTGTCCTAGCGATCATTGGCGAAGACCCTCAAAAGCCGCTCCGCCGGCAGTCGCGTCAGGCGCAGGATCGGCCAGGCGCAGGCGACGAGCGCAGCGACCTCGGCCCAGAAGAAGAGCCGCAGCAACTCGCCGGGGAAGAGCCGCATGGGCAGCCGCCAGCCGAACGCCTCGACATTGACGACGGCGAGCAGCACCCAGGCGAGGGCAAGTCCGACCGGCACCGCCAGCGCCCAGGTCAGCGCGGCCAGGAGAGCCGTCCGCGTCAGCTCAAGCGTCGCGAGGCGGCGGGGGGTGAGGCCCAAGGCCCAGACCGGGGCGAGCTGCGGCAAGCGCCGATCCGCGAGCGTCAGGAGCGCGGTCAGCATGGCGAAGCCAGCGACGCCGAGCGTCATCACGTTCAGGCTGCCGGTCACGAGGAACGTCCGGTCGAAGACCTGCAGCGACCGGCGCTTGACCTCGGCCTGATTGAGAAGACCTGCCGGGGGCAGGGCGGTCTTCTCCAGCAATTCCTGCGCCAGCGCGGGCGCGGCCTCGGGGTCGATGCGGATCGCGAAGCGCAGCCTCGGTTCCGGCGGGACGCGCGCGGCCAGGGCCTCAGCCGCGACGAAGGCCTGAGCTTCGGGATTGCCGTAATCCGAGTAAATCCCGGCAATCGGCAGACGCCAGCCGTCAAGAATGGCGATCTCGTCACCGAGCGCGAGATCCTCGCGGCGGGCCAGTTGCTCGTTCACGAGCGCTGCGTCGCCCGCGGCCAGCCGATCCCACACGTCCCCGGTCGCCGAGAGGAGCGGCCAGTTGTCGCGATAGGTCGCGTCATCGACGATGCCGTAGACATCGCCGGGTTGTCCGCGCAGCGTCGTCTCGACGGACCAGATCGGCAGGACGGCACGAGCGCGCGCCTCGGCCAGGGCGCGCACCTCGGCGGCGGTTTCGGCATCGGGGGCGGTGACGTAAAGCTCGGCCGCCAGCCTCTGGTCGAGCCAGCCGGTGAAGGTGGTGCGGAAGGAGCCGACCATCGTGCCCACGCCGATATTCGCCGCGAGCGCCAGCAGCAGCGCCATCAGCGCCAGCGACAGGGCCGGGACCTGTTGGCGTCCGTCGGCGATGAGCCAGTCTCCGACCGGGCCCATTCGCAGCCGAGACACCGCCTTGAGGACCAGCGTCAGGAACGGCGGCAGGGCGAGCGCCGACCCGATCAGGAGCGCTCCGAGGCAGGCGAAGGCAGCGATCAGGCCGTCGCCCAGGATGACCAGAAGCGCCGAGAGCGTCAGAAGCGCCGCCGCGCCCAAGGCCTGCCAGCGCAGGACCCGCGCCGAGGCCATCGCCCAGGCGCGCGGTTGCGCCGGGGCCAGAAGCGGCATGCGCGCCACTTGCCAGAGCGCCTGCGCGCCCGCGACCGCAGCGCCGACAAGCGCGATGACGAGCGCCCAGGCCGCCCAGGCCGGATCGAAGTTCAACTGCCCCGACACTTGCGCCCCGTAGAGACCTCGCAGCGTTCCAGCGACGCCCGGCAGAAGCGCCGCAGCCACCGCATATCCGAGCGCCACGCCCAGGAGACCGGCGCCGAGCGCGATCACCGCCAACTCGGAGGCCAGAAGCGCGATGGTGCGGCCAAGGCTCAGGCCCAAGGCCCGAAGCGTCCGGATCGTGGCGCGCCGTTGCTCGAAGGCGAGGCCGATGGCCGATTGCACGATGAAGAGACCCACCGCAAAGCTCAGAAGCCCGAAGGCCGTGAGGTTGAGGTGAAAGCTTCGGGTCAGCTCCGCCAGATCGGAGCCATCCTCGGCCCGACGGAGCGTCAGGTCGGGGGCCTCCGACAGCGGCGGCAGCCCGCGCGGCTTCTCCGGATAGACGGCCAGCGCATCGAGCCGGTCGGTCCCGAGAAGCCGCAGGGCGGTCACCACATCGGTGAGCACGACGCCGCTGGCGAGCCCCGGCGCCGCGAGGCTCGGCGGGGCGTCCTCGGGCAGGCGCGCGCGGGTCTCGGGAGCGGCGAGGAGCAAGCCGGGCTGCGAGAGCATCCGCGCCAGAACCTCTCCGTCCCCGACATAGGCCTGCGTTCCGGCCTCGGGCGGAGCGGTCAGCGGATCGATCCCGCGCAGCGTGATCTCCGGAGCTCCGGGCCAAGGGCCGGAGACCCGGGGCGTCACGAGGTATCCCTGACGGCGCAAGGCGGCGTAGGTGTCGAGAGGGATGCCGTCCGGCGCGGTCAGCTCGTCGAGCGGCGCCTGCCCGAGAGCGCCCGCCGCATCGGAATAGGACGCGCGGGCCTCGGCGTTGATCGCCTGGACGCCGGACCAGAGCGCGGTCGCCAGCGCCAGGCCCAAGACCAGCGTCGCCAGTTGCAGCGGATGACGCCGCCAATGCGACCAGAGCACCGCGAGCCCGGCCCGTGTCATGCCAGCACGCCCCGTTCGAGATGCAGCTGCCGGCCCATCCGCTCGGCATGACGTTGGGAGTGGGTCACCATCAGGAGCGCGGCGCCCGTTTCGGCGACCAGCTCCTGCATGAGGGTCAGGACGCCGTCGGCGGTCGCCTCGTCGAGATTGCCGGTCGGCTCGTCCGCCAGCAGCACCTCCGGCCGATTGGCGATGGCGCGCCCGATGGCGACGCGCTGCTGCTGGCCGCCGGACAGTTCCTCGGGGTAGCGCGTGACCAGCGACCCGAGACCGAGCCGCTCGGTCAGCTCGCCCAGCCAGGCCGGGTCGAGCCGTCCTGCAAACCGGGCCTGAAGCGCCAGGTTCTGCGCCACGGTCATCGAGGGCACGAGGTTCAGCGACTGGAAGACGATGCCGATCCGCTCGCGCCGGATGCGCGCGCGCCCGGCTTCGTCGAGCGTGTCGAGGCGCGTGTCGCCCAGCGTCAGCCGGCCGCTATCGGCGGTGTCGAGGCAGGCGAGCACATGCAGAAGCGTGCTTTTGCCGGAGCCCGATTCCCCTGTGAGGGCCACGCTTTCACCCTGCGCGAGCGTCAGCGACACGCCGCGCAGCACGTCGACCGGCCCCTCGGCGCCGGGATAGCGTTTGACGATCGTGGCGGCGCTCAGCATCCGGCGCAGTCCTTTCCGCTTACTGCGACAGCACCTAGTGGACGGGACGCGGGAAGAAAGTCGATCAGCCTGCTTCGTCCTGACGCAGCTCGGGGGCGTGATCCTCGATCCAGCCGCGCAGCTCGTCGAGCCGGGTGCGGGCGACCGGGACCTTGGTATCGTCCTTGAGCCGGATCACCAGCTTGTTGCCGTCGCGCGCGATGTCCCGCGCGCCATGCCGGGCGACCCACCACGAGCGGTGAGGTTGAAAGCCGTCCTCGGGCGTCGTCTGGGCGACGATGTCGCGAAGCCGCGCGCGCTGTGTGATCGAGCGGTTCTCGAGCGTGACATGGACGAAATGCTCGCGCGCCTCGATATGCTGGATCTTGGCGATGGGCAGGCGCTCGGCGCCGATCACGATATGGCGCGCGGCCTGCGCATCCGCCGAAACGGCGCTGGCGCGGGCGGCGCGGCCCGTCCGGCGGCGCGCCAGGATTTGGTGGAACACGAACAGGAAGAAGACCGAGTCGAAGAAGCCGACAAGGCAGACATATTTCAGGAGAAGCGCGGGCGAGATGACCGTCGCCGCTCCGTGGGTCAGGAGCCGGACCATCGCCTCGAGAAGAACCGCGAGACAAAGCGTGCTCAGGGCGCTGATGAGGAGCGTCGGGGCCCGCAGCCGGAACGTGCGGTCGATGGCGATGCCGACGCGGCTCAGCAGGAGATAGACCGCGACATAGGCCAGAACGACGGCGAAATAGAGGAGCAGCTCGAGCGGGAGGGTCAGAAACCCCGCCAGTCCCGCGGGGTCGATGACGATCAGGACCAGAAAGCACATCGACAGGTAGACCTGCCCCGGAGGCGACAGTGTCGCCACCGCCAGCCCGGTCAGCGTCGTGTCGATAGGCGCGCCGGTGATGTCCCGCATCCGCAGCCGAAGAAAGGGTGCGCGGCGGACCTGTTGGTCAGGCCGCTCTTCCCCACTCTTCTCCGAGCGCGCTATGTCCTTCGGGTCTGTCATTCGCGGCGATCTTGCCTCCTAGAGTCCGAACCTGTCTCGGTGACCTTGCGTCAACTCACCGTTCTGTGGGTTGGTTCTGCGCGCACACGCACAGATCATCCCCGCGGCTACCTATGCATTCGTTTTTTTGCAACTGTTACATTCGTCGCGTGCCACATCAGGAAAGGTCCAGACATGAGTTGGAATCCCGCTCTCGACCCGCATTGCCCCACCGGCGACGAGGTCGACGCCATCGAGACGCTGATCGTTCCCCGGGCGCGAGACCTGGGCGGGTTCGAGGTGAGGCGTGCCTTGCCCGCGCCGAAACGGCAGATGGTCGGCCCCTTCATCTTCTTCGATCAGATGGGGCCGGCAGAGCTCTTGCCGACCAAGGGGCTCGACGTGCGCCCGCACCCGCATATCGGCCTGGCGACGATCTCCTATCTCTTCCGGGGGCGGATGCATCACCGCGACAGCCTCGGGACTGATGCCTGGATCGAGCCGGGTGCGGTGAACTGGATGGTCGCGGGTCACGGCATCACCCATTCCGAGCGGACAGATGACGCGACGCAGGCCGAGGCCATGCCGTTCTTCGGCATCCAGACCTGGGTCGCGCTGCCGAAGGACCATGAAGATCGCGCGCCGCTCTTCCAACACGCGGCGGCCGCCGATCTTCCCGAACTGGAAGCCGAAGGAAAGCGCGTGCGTCTGATCCTGGGCGAGGCCTGGGGCGAACGCGCGCCGGTCGAGACCGCGTCCGAGATGTTCTACGCCGATGCGCAGCTCGCGCCCGGCGCCGCGATCCCGATGCCCGACAATCATGAGGATCGCGGCGTCTACGTGGTCGAAGGGTCGGTCGAAATCGGCTCGGACCGGTTCGAGGCCGGGCAGATGATGGTGTTCCGACCCGGCGACAGGCTGTCGCTCAAGGCCGGTCCCTCGGGCGCGCGCGTGATGCTGCTGGGCGGCGCCACGCTCGAAGGGCCGCGCTACATCTGGTGGAACTTCGTGGCCTCCTCTCGCGAGCGGATCGAGGAGGCCAAGGAGGCCTGGCGGCGCGAGGATTGGGCCCATTGCCGGTTCCAGCTGCCGCCAGGCGATGCGGCGGAGTTCATTCCGCTGCCGGAGCGCTGAGGCTCACCGCTTCACGGCGACCACGAAACGGCTCGAGGTCGAGGCGGGGTAAAGACCCGTCTCGATCGCCCTGAGGCCCGCCCGCTCAAGCGCTGCGTCGAACTCGGCGATCGAGAAGCGCAGCACGTTCGGCGCCTTGCCGAGCATCCGCATGGCCGGGACCAAGGTCCGGGTCATGACCCGCATCATCACGGTTTCCCGAAGACAGGGCGTCTTCGTGATGAAGCGGCCTCCGGACGGGAGCATCTCGGCGATCTCCGCCAGGGCGACATCCAGATCCGGCACGAGGTGCAGGAGGTTGAAGGCCATCACCACGTCATAGGGCGCGCCCCCGTGATGCGCGGCGTCGATCTCGGCGCGGTGGATCGTGAGGTTGGCTTGGCCTGCGTCACGGCGCTTGGTCTCGGCGATCTCGACCATGCCGGCCGACGCATCGGTCGCGGTGTAGGACGCGACCAGAGGTGCCAGCCGCAAGGCGGTCGAGCCGGTGCCCGCGCCAAGCTCCAGAACCCGGTCTGCAGGCGTCAGGTGAGCGCGCACCCGCGCCAGCGTGGCGTCATAGGCGGTCATGTTTCCGATGGGCTTCGCGGCATAGCTCGGCGCGATCCGGTCCCAGAAGGCGATGTCAGAGGTGCGGGGCATGTGATCTCTCCGATTGGTGTGATCCCGATATGAGCCATTCGCAGAAATTTAGAAATTGCTGAAATCCGTCGGTTTGATATGCATAAATGCATGAATTGGTCCGCCATGGATTTCGACTGGAACCAGGTCCGCGCGTTTCTCGCGACGGTCGAGGAGGGCTCGCTCTCGGCGGCCGCGCGGGCGCTCGGGCTCACCCAGCCGACGCTCGGGCGGCAGGTCTCGGGGCTCGAGGCGCGGCTCGGCGTGACCCTGTTCGAGCGTGTCGGTCGCGGGCTGCAGCTGACCGAAGCCGGTCGCGAGCTGGCCGAGCATGTGCGCGAGATGGGCGAGGCGGCCACGCGGTTGTCACTGGCCGCCTCCGGGCAGGCGACCGCGGTCGAGGGCCGCGTCACCATCACCGCCTCCGAGATCTACTCGGCCTACCTTCTGCCGCGCATCCTCAGGACCTGCCGGGAGCGTTACCCGAAGATCGAGATCACGGTCCTGGCCAGCAACAGCCTGGCCGACCTCCGCCGCCGCGACGCCGATATCGCGGTCCGCAATACCGCGCCGACCGACCCCGACCTGATCGCGCGCCGCCTCGGCGACGATCTGGGCAGCTTCTACGCGCGGCGCGACTGGCTCGACGCCCGCCCTCCGGCGCAGAGCCCGTCGGATTTCAGCGGCGCGGTCTTCATCGGTCTGAGCGATCTCGACCAGCAGTTGAGCTACCTGAACCAGATGGGGTTCGGCCTGACGCTCAGGAACTTCGAGGTGGTGAGCGGGAATCACCTCGTGCATTGGGAACTGGCCCGGGCCGGTGTCGGCATCGGGGCGGTGCCGCTCTCAGTCGGCGACCGCGACCCCGAGATGGCGCGCATCCTGCCAAACCTGGAGCCGATGAGCTTTCCGATCTGGCTGGTGGCGCCGATGGAGCTGAAAACAAGCCGTCGCGTGCGGGCGGTCTGGGATTGTCTGGCAGAAGGACTGTCTTCGGAAAAACAGCGCCCAATTCCGCTTGACGGGGCCGGGGGGCCTGCTTAGAAGGCCTCTCACGCTTCGGGCGACCGGGCGGCAGCGAGCGGTTGTAGCTCAGTTGGTTAGAGTACCGGCCTGTCACGCCGGGGGTCGCGGGTTCGAGCCCCGTCAACCGCGCCATCGCTGCCTCACCTGATTTCGCGCGTCCCGGACGGCATGCGGTTGTAGCTCAGTTGGTTAGAGTACCGGCCTGTCACGCCGGGGGTCGCGGGTTCGAGCCCCGTCAACCGCGCCACCATCCCCGAGGCATTCCAGAAATTTTCCGTATCGGTGTCGATAGTTGGAACATGAGTCCGACTTTCGCGTTTCACCTACATGATGACGGCACGAAAAAAGGCGCCCGCGGGCGCCCCTCTTTCGCGGTATCCGCTGGTGGAAGCCTCAGCTTCCCCAACTGCGGACCGGTCCGCAATCCATATGCACGAAGTTCGAACCCGAGTAGCGTCCGACGCCACCCGCCTTGCAGGCCGAGGCCGCGCGGGCGATCTGGCTGACGGAACGGGATGCGAGCCGCAGGTCGGCCGCTTCGCCGCGCAGGTGACGCGAGTTCTTGGCCACACCCGACGAGCGCGAACGAAGCATCGCGTTGGTCTCGGGGCTGCGGTAGCCGGAAATCAGCATGTAGGGTTCGCTGACATCGAGCATGTTATGCGCCGCGGCCATGATGTCGACCGTGCGGGCGTCGATGGATCTGCTCTTCCCGTTGCGCCAGTCGCGCATGAAGAAGTTGATCTCCTGAAGCGCCTCGGGGATGTACTCGCCCTCGACCCAGTAGATCATATCGAGCCGCTCACCAGTGCGTCCCGAATACATCTTCAGCCTGCGAATATCGCCTGCGCCCCGGAGGAACCCGGTCGCGTTCGCGAAAGTCGGAGCGGCGGTCAGTGTCGTCGCGGCGAATGCCTGCAAAAGGCCACGCCGCGAAATGCTGCTTGAGCGTACGTCGGTCATGAGAGTGCCTGTCTGTTACTGTCCATTTCGTCCGCAGCGTTGTGCGGCCCTGCCATCTTTCCCCAGATGTCTTAAAATTTATGGCACACCGACCGGGCTCCTTAAAGGTCACGATGGGGTAGGGTTCCCTTGATGCCGGGAAATAAGCGGGATTTCGCTCAAATCGCGGGGAAACCAGCCGAAAGATCGGTTTTCGCGCAGGCGATGCGGCCGTGCATCATGTCGCAGGGCCTTGATGGGCTTCTCCGCTTTGTGAGTTTACATGCCCCTCACCGCATCGGGTACACTGCACAGGCTGCTGTGCGACGCTTTCGAAAGTAATGCCATGACCATGACCCCGCCCCGGTTCGCGCTGCTTCGTCGCGTCACCTGTCTTGCCTGCTTCGGTCTGGCGCTCGTTGCCGCGACGCCGCGCGCCGACGCGCAGATCAGCCTTCTTCAGCAGACCGTCGCAGAGGCGACGATGGGCGACGAGAGCCTCGCAAGCTTCTACCGCGACCGCGGGTTCGAGCCGCTCTGGGCCGGCGCCGATGCCGCCAGCCTCGAGCGTCGGAGCGCGCTTCTGGCCGCGATGGCCCAGACGACGGCCCACGGGCTGCCCTCCTGGCAGGGTGAGATCGACGCGCTTCTGGCGGAGCTACGCGCGGCGCAGACCCTCACCGAGCGGGGCCGGGCCGAAGTGGCTGTCAGCCGCGCCTATCTGAAATTCGCCCGTGCCCTTCAGACCGGCATCCTTGAGCCCGGCCGGGTGGTGCGCGACATCCGCCGCGAGGTGCCCTATCGCAGCGCCGACGAATTGCTGATGCTGGTGGCCGACAATCCGCCGCGCTCGGCGATGCGCAAGCTCTCGCCCGCGACCCGCGAATACGCCCGTCTGATGCGCGAGAAATTCACGCTCGAGCGCCGCATCGCGCGCGGCGGATGGGGGCCTCAGGTGCCCTCGGGCAAATACGAGCGCGGCATGAGTGGACCGGGCGTGATCGCGCTCAGAAACCGGCTGATCGCGATGGACTATCTCGCGCCGACCGCGCGGGCCGGTTTCGACAGCACGATGCATGATGCGGTCGAGCTCTTTCAGGCCGATCACGGGCTGATCGTCGACGGGATCGTGGGCGGTGACACGCTGCGGGCGATGAATGTCGATGCCGACGAACGGCTGCGGTCGGTTCTCGTGGCGATGGAGCGCGAGCGTTGGATGAACCTGCCCGGCGGCCTCGGCAAGCGCCATATCAGGGTGAACCTGCCCGAGTTCATGGCGCGCGTTTATGACGACGACAAGCTCACTTTCGAGACGCGCGCGGTGATCGGTGCGCGCGGCGACGACCGCGAGTCGCCCGAGTTCTCAGACGAGATGGAGCATATGGTCGTCAACCCGAGCTGGTACGTCCCGCGCTCCATCGTGGTGAACGAATACCTGCCGCTCCTGCGCCAGAACCCCTATTCCGTCGGCCATATCGAGATCACCGACAGCCGTGGCCGCCGGGTAAATCGCGCTGCCGGCTTCTCGCAATACGGACCGCAGAGCTTTCCGTTCTCGATGCGCCAGCCCCCGGGGCCGAAGAACGCGCTCGGGCAGGTCAAGTTCATGTTCCCGAACCGCTACAACATCTACCTGCACGACACCCCGTCGCAGCATCTCTTCGCCGACGACGTCCGGGCCTATTCGCACGGCTGCATCCGGCTGGATGATCCCTACGATCTCGCCTATGTGCTGCTCGCGCCGCAGAGCGACGATCCCAAGGGGCTCTTCCAGTCGCGCCTGCGCGGCGGACGCGAGAGCCGGATCGACCTCGAAACCCATGTGCCGGTGCACCTGATGTACCGGACCGCCTACACCACGCCCAAGGGTCACGTGCAGTATCGCCACGACATCTACGGGCGCGATGCGGCGATCTGGCGGGCGCTGGAGCGGGCAGGGGTTTCTTTGGAAGTGGGACGCAGCTAAACCCCTCGGGCCGCTGATCGCGCTGCCGGAGGCCCGCCCATGCACAGAATTTCCGAGATTGCCGAGGCTCTTGGCCTTGCGTTCGAAGGCGATGGCGACCTTCGCGTGAGCGGTGTCGCCGAGCCTGCGGGCTGTCCTCCGGACAAGCTGGCGATGGCGCTGAAGCCCGAATTTGCCGCCGGTCTGGCCCAAGGCGAGGCCCGCGCGGCGATGATGTGGGCCGGTGCGGACTGGTCCGAGTACGGGTTGGCCGCGGCGATCCTCGCGCCACGGCCGCGTTTCGCCATGGCGGGGCTCTCGGCGCTGATGGATCCGGGGCAGGGCCTGGGCGGCGGCATCTCCGACAAGGCGTCGGTCGACCCGTCCGCGACGCTGGGACAGGACGTGTCGGTCGGCGCGTTCACGGTCATCGCTCCCGGAGCGCAGATCGGCGACGGCACCGTGATCGGCCCCCAGTGCTGGATCGGCCCCGACGCGGTGCTCGGTGCCGGGAGCCTGCTCCACGCGGGCGTCAGGATCGGCGCCCGGGTGCGCATCGGCCAGCGCTTCATCGCGCAGCCGGGCGTCGTCGTCGGTGGCGACGGCTTTTCGTTCGTGACGCCCGAGGTCTCAGGCGTCGAGCGCGCGCGCCAGAGCCTCGGCGATCAGGGAGAAGTGGCCGAGCAGAGCTGGGCGCGTATCCATTCGCTGGGCGCGGTCGAGATCGGCGACGATGTAGAGATCGGCGCCAACAGCTGCGTCGACCGCGGCACGGTCCGTGACACGCGGATCGGCGAGGGCACGAAACTCGATAACCTCGTACAGGTCGGCCATAACGTGATCGTCGGTCGCCACTGCCTTCTCTGCGCTCAGGTGGGTGTGGCCGGGTCGTCGACTATCGGCGATCACACCGTCCTCGGCGGCCAGACCGGGGTCGGTGACAATCTCAGGATCGGCTCGAACGTTATTACCGGCGGCGCCACCAAGGTGCTCGCCAACGTGCCGGACGGGCGGGTGATGCTGGGCTATCCGGCGATGAAGATGGACACCCATATCGAGGCCTACAAGAACCTCCGCCGGTTGCCGCGTCTCTTCCGTGACGTCGCGCGCCTTCGCAAGACTGTTTCAAACTCCGGCGAGAGTGACTAAGTCTGCGACGCAACAACGGAGTGCCGGGAATGCTGGACATGAGCGTGAAGGACCGCGTCACCGCCATCCTCGCCGAGCAAGCGATGGTCGAGCCCGGTGATGTCACCATGGGGATGAGCACGTCGGAGCTCGGGATCGACAGTCTGGGTCTCGTCGAGGCGATCTTCGCCATCGAGGAAGAGTTCGACGTCTCCGTGCCGTTCAATGCCAACGAGCCCACGGAAAGCGATTTCGACATCTCCACCGTCGCCAGCATCGTCGCGGGCGTCGAGCGTCTGGTGGCCGAGCAGCACGGGTGAGACGGGTCGTCATCACCGGCGCGGGGACGATCAACCCGCTCGGCCATGACGTGCCCGCGACGCTGGAAGCCATGCGTGAAGGGCGCTGCGGCATCGCGCCTCTCGACATGCGCGACGTGGACCGGCTCTCGATCCGGATCGGTGGGCAGGTCAAGGGATACGAGCCCGAGACCCGCTTCAATCGCCAGCAAATCTCTCTCTACGACCGCTACACGCAATTCACGCTCATCGCCGCCGAGGAAGCGATCGCCCAGTCGGGCGTGGTGTTCGACGGCGATCTCGCGGCGCGCTCGGGCGTCGTTCTTGGCACCTCTGGCGGCGGCCTGACCACTCAGGACGAGAATTACCGCGCGGTCTATGAGGAGGGGAAGAACCGCGTTCATCCCTTCGTGGTGCCGAAGCTCATGAACAACGCCGCCTGCAGCCATGTCTCGATGCAGTGGAACATCCAGGGGCCGAGCTTCACCGTCGCCTCGGCCTGCGCCTCGTCGAACCACGCGATGGGGCTGGCCTTTTCCTTTGTCCGCTCCGGCATGGCCCCGGTCATGGTCACCGGCGGCTCCGAATCCATGCTCTGCTTCGGCGGTATCAAGGCCTGGGAGGGGCTCAGGGTCATGTCCAAGGACGCCTGCCGCCCGTTCTCGGCCACCCGCAACGGCATGGTGCAGGGCGAAGGGGCGGGCGTCTTTGTCTTCGAGGAGTATGAACACGCGCGGGCGCGCGGCGCGGAGATCCTCGCCGAAGTGACCGGCTACGCCATGTCCTCGGACGCATCGGACATCGTGATGCCCTCGCGCACCGGCGCGGCCCGCGCCATCCGAGGCGCACTCTCGGATGCGCGCCTCGACCGCGACCGGGTGGGCTATATCAACGCCCACGGCACCGGCACCGCGGCCAATGACAAGACCGAATGCGCCGCCGTCTCCGACGTGTTCGGCCCCCATGCCGACCGGCTGATGATCTCGTCGACCAAGTCGATGCATGGCCATCTGATCGGCGGCACCGGCGCGGTCGAGCTTCTGGCCTGCCTCATGGCGCTGCGCGACGGCGTCATCGCCCCCACCATCGGCTACGAAGAGCCCGATCCAGAATGCGCTCTCGACGTGGTCCCGAACACCGCGCGCGAGGCGCGGATCGAGGCCGCGCTCAGCAACGCCTTCGCCTTCGGCGGGCTCAATGCCGTCCTGGCGCTGGCCCGCGCCTGAGCGCCGCCTTGCGGCCTCGCTTGGCCTTCGCTAAAGCCTGTGCCCGACAGGCACCCCGAGACGAGGCACCCCATGTCCATCGACACCGAGACCGCCGCCCGCGTGGCCAAGCTGGCCCGCATCCGCGTCGAGGATGACGCGCTGCCCGCGCTGGCACAGGAATTCAACACCATCCTGGGCTTCATCGAGCAGCTCCAGGAAGTCGATGTCGAGGGCGTCGAGCCCATGGTCTCGGTCGAGCCGATGCGCCTCAAGCGCCGCAAGGACGGTGTCACCGATGGCGGCATGCAGGAAAAGATCCTCTCGAACGCCCCCGATGCCCGCGAGGGCTTCTTCGCGGTTCCGAAAGTGGTGGAATGATGTCCGAGCTGACCAAGATGAAGATCGGCGAGGCGCGCGACGCGCTCCGCAAGGGCGAGGTGACGAGCGTCGAGTTGACCGAGGCCTGCCTCTCGGCCATCGACGCCGCCGATGCGCTGGGCGCCTTCGTTCACAAGACGCCCGACCTTGCTCTCGACATGGCGCGCGCGGCGGATGCCAAGCGTGGGCCGGACGCGCCGTCGCTGAACGGCATCCCGCTCGGCATCAAGGACCTCTTCTGCACCAAGGGCGTCGCCTCGCAGGCGGCTTCGAAGATCCTCGACGGGTTCAAGCCGGAATACGAATCCACCGTGACGACCCAGCTCTTCGAGCGCGGCGCGGTGATGCTGGGCAAGCTCAACATGGACGAGTTCGCGATGGGCTCGTCGAACGAGACCTCGACCTATGGCAACGCGGTCAACCCGTGGCGCAAGGGCAATTCCGACGAGGCCCTGACGCCCGGCGGCTCCTCGGGCGGCTCGGCGGCGGCGGTGGCCGCCGATCTCTGCCTGGGCGCAACCGGCACCGATACCGGCGGCTCGATCCGCCAGCCCGCGGCCTTCACCGGCATCACCGGCATCAAGCCCACCTACGGGCGCTGCTCGCGCTGGGGCATCATCGCCTTCGCCTCCTCGCTCGACCAGGCCGGTCCCATGGCCAAGGACGTGCGCGACGCCGCCATTCTGCTCGAGGCCATGTGCGGCCACGACCCGAAGGATTCGACCTCCGCCGACCTTGCGGTGCCGGATTTCGAGGCGATGCTCACCGGCGACATCAAGGGCAAGACCATCGGCATCCCGCGCGAATACCGCATGGACGGCATGCCCGAGGAGATCGAGACGCTCTGGTCCCAGGGCGCCGACATGCTCCGCGACGCGGGCGCCAGGATCGTCGACATCTCGTTGCCGCACACCAGATACGCGCTGCCCGCCTATTACGTGATCGCGCCCGCCGAGGCCTCGTCCAATCTCGCGCGCTATGACGGCGTGCGCTACGGGCGCCGCGCCAAGCTCGCCCAGGGCGACGGCATCACCGAGATGTACGAAAAGACCCGCGCCGAGGGCTTCGGCCCCGAGGTGCAGCGCCGCGTCATGGTCGGCACATACGTTCTGTCGGCGGGCTTCTACGACGCCTATTACAACCGCGCCCGCAAGGTCCGCACCCTGATCAAGCGCGACTTCGAAGAGGTCTTCGCCGACGGTGTCGACGCGATCCTGACCCCGGCCACCCCCTCGGCGGCCTTCCCGCTCGGGATGGAGATGGACGATCCGGTGCAGATGTATCTCAACGACGTCTTCACGGTGACGGTGAACCTCGCCGGTCTGCCCGGCATCTCGGTGCCCGCGGGAACCGATGCCACCGGCCTGCCGTTGGGCCTGCAACTGATCGGCCGTCCCTGGGAAGAGGGCGACCTGCTGAACACCGCCTACGCACTGGAACGTGCCTCGGGGTTTGTGGCCAAACCCGACAGGTGGTGGTAATCGGCGCCAATACGCGCGCCTCAAGGAGTGCCCCATGCGTTCGCTTCTGCTTGTCTCCGCCGCCCTCACCGGCCTTGCCGCCTGCCAGCCGACGGTGCCCGACAGCGCCGCGGGCGTCGGCTTCGACAATTACGACCGCGCCCGGCGCGAGGCGCTCCTGAACGGCAGCCCGACGCCGCAGACCGCCACCATCACGCCGCCGCCCGACGTCTCGGGCGCCCCGATCAACGCCTCGGGCGACCCGGTGACCGAAATGGCCGCGGCGGCCCTCGCACGCGGCGACGGCACCACGGTTGATCCCCTGGCACCCGCGCCGCAATCGGTCTCGAACGCAGCAGGCATCTCCGAGGAAAACAATTTCGACGCGGTCTCGGGTGAACGCTCCATCGCCGAGGATGCCGCGCTCATCGCCCAGAACAGCGCGCAATATCAGCAGGTGCAGCCGACGGCCCTGCCGACCCGCACCGGCGCGGAAGGCCCCAATATCGTGGCCTATGCCCTGTCGACCACCAACGCGGTCGGCCAATCGATCTACAGCCGCTCGGCCTTCGCCTCGAAGGACAAGGAAGCCCGGAACTGCGCCGCCTATTCCTCGGCCGATCTCGCCCAGCTCGACTTCCTGTCCTCGGGCGGCCCGGACCGCGACCGCAAGGGCCTCGACGCCGATGGCGACGGCTTTGCCTGCAGCTGGAGCCCCGCGCCCTTCCGCGCGGCCGCCCGGAACTGATCCTCCGCGAGCACCGCTCCCCCAATTTCGGGCCGCGCCGAGACGGCGCGCGGCCCGATCACGTCATGCTCCACTACACCGCAATGGCCTCGGCCGCGGCCGCCTGCGAGTGGCTCTGCGCCGAAAAGGCCCAGGTCTCCGCCCATTACGTGATCGCCGAGGACGGGCGGTCCTGGCAGCTCGTCGAGGAAGACCAGCGCGCCTGGCATGCGGGCACGGGCCAATGGGGCGAGATCACCGACATGAACTCGCGCTCCATCGGCATCGAGCTCGCCAATACCGGTGCCCATCCCTTCCCCGAGCCGCAGATGGCGGCGCTCGAGACCCTTCTGCGCGCCATCCGCGACCGCCACGCGATCCCGCCGGGTCGGGTCATCGGGCATTCCGACTTCGCCATTGGCCGCAAGATCGACCCCGGCCCGCGCTTCGATTGGGCGCGGCTGGCGCGCCGCGGCTTGGCGCTCGACCCGATCCCTGCCGAGCCTCAGCCCATCACCGCCTCGGCCCATGCGGCGGGCTATCGCTGGCAAGACGGGCAAGAGGACGCGCTTCTCCAGGCGTTGCGCTTCCGGCTCCGCCCCGGCCATGAGGGGCCCGAGGACGACACCGACCGCCGCCTCGCCGCAGGGTTCGCCGCAGCGCTCCGCGCCGGGGGCTGAGCGCGACCCCCTTGCGCTTCTTCTTTTTCAAAATACGCAAAAAGACGCCGCCAAAAGCGGCTCACTCGACCTCGTAGGGCAACACGCCCCGCCGGTCCTCCGCGATCGACAGCCGCCGCTCCAGGGGCGGCACAGAGCGCTGGTGGCAGGCCCGGCGCTCGCAGATCCGGCAGGAAATGCCGATCGGCTCGAACGTGCCCTCGCGCCCCAGATCCAGACCGTCGGCATAGACCAGCGCGCCCGCATGCCGGACCTCGCAGCCAAGCGCGATGGCGTAGCGCCGGACCGGCGCGCCGAAGCGGCCCCCGGGTTTCGAGACATCCCGCGCCAGGTTGATGTAGCGCACCCCGTCGGGCGTCTCGGCCAGTTGCCGCAGGAACCGGCCGGGCGTCTCGAAGGCGCGGTGCACGTTCCAGAGCGGGCAGGCGCCGCCGAACCGCGCGAATTGCAGCCGCGTGGCCGAGTGGCGCTTGGTGATCGTCCCGGCCTGGTCGACGCGCACGAAGAAGAACGGGATGCCCTTGGCGCCCGGGCGCTGCAGCGTCGAGAGCCGGTGCGCCACCTGCTCGATCGACGCGCCGAACCGCGTCGCCAGAAGCTCCAGGTCGTGCCGCGTCTCCTGCGCGGCCGCCAGGAAGCGGCGATAGGGCATCAGCACCGCGCCCGCGAAATAATTGGCGAGCCCGAGCTTGGCGATGGAGCGGGCGGTGTCGGACTGGAAGCGCGCAAGATCGAGCGTGGCCTCCAGCAATTGCTCCTGACGCAAGAGCGCGACCTGGATCAAGAGCTGGAAGGTCTGCGTCTCGCGCGGCGAGAGCGAGGACAGCGTCAGCGTGCGGCTCTCCGGGTCGAACAGGCGCAGCGCGGGGCCTTGGGTCTCGGCGACGGTGATCCCGGCCGCCGCCAGATGCTCGATGGCCGCCGTCGCGATATTGCCCGAGGCGGCAAGCGTCTCGCCCAGCCGCTCGCCCGCGCGGTCGACCGCGTCGATATAGTTGTCGCAGTAATGGAAGAAGTCGCGCACCTCCTCCCAGGGCGATGGCTGCAACTGCGCGCCCTCGCGCCCCAGCGCCTCGTCGAGCGAGGCGAGCCGCTCATGGGTCTGGCGATAGGCGCGGTGCAGCGCGAGAAACGCATGGGCGAGGGCGGGCGCGTTCGACGCGGTCAGGCGGAGATCTGCGAGGGGCGGGGCGGCCTCGGCAAAGACCGGATCGGCCAGGGCCTCGCGCATATCGGTCACCAGCCGCTCGGCGTCGCCCTGCCCAAGCTCGGTGACATCGAAGCCGAACTCCTGCGCCAGCGCGAGCACGACGGTGGTCGAGACCGGCCGGTTGTTGTTCTCCATCTGGTTCAGATAGGGCAACGAGACGCCGAGCTTGGCGGCGAACTCTTTCTGCGTGAGGTTCAGCCGCAGCCGGGTTTCCCGGAGCTTCGCCCCGGCATAGAGCTTCTGAACCGCCATGACCCGCTCCGTCTTCCGTCCCCTTGCGCCTTTGCTAAGGGCTTTCCGCGGGTTTGCAAAGTTAGGGCGTGGCGTCGAGTTCCGGCGTGTGTTTCTCGCGATGCATCACGAGGAGAATGGCGCCGATGCCGCAGACCGCGGTGCCGAGCTGCAGCCACAGGAGCGGCCAAGGCCCGGTCGCCGGGGTCAACAGCGCCCCGGCCAAGGCTGAGAGTCCCGCGCCGCCACCGATCATCATCGCGCCGGAAAGACCCGATGCCGTTCCCGCAAGGTGCGGCCGCACCGACAGGGCCCCCGCCGTCGCATTGGGAATGGTCATGCCATTGCCGAGGCCCACCAGCGTCATCAGGCCGAAGAAGCTCTCGGCATTGCCGAGGCCGGTGGCGAAGAGCGCCATGGACATGCTGACGCCGACGAAATTGATCGCCGCGCCCCAGAGGACCATCCGGTTGACGCCGATCTCCGCCGAATACCGGCCCGAGACCCAGTTGCCGAGGAAATAGCCGACCGCGGGCGCGCCGAAATAGAAGCCGAGCCAGCCCGGCGACAGCGAGAAGACCACCGAGCCGACGAAAGGCGCGCCACCCAGATAGGCGAAGAACGCCCCCGACGAGAACGCCGCTGCCAGGGAGTAGCCCCAGAAGCGCGGGCTGCGCAGAAGCTCGGGGTATTCGGCGAATTGCTGGCCGATGCTGAGCGTCGAGCGCTGCGCGGTTTCGCCCAGATCGCGCCAGGTGAGCCAGAAGAGCAGCACGCCCGACGCCAGCAGGAACCAGAAGTTCGCCTGCCATCCGAAGGCCTGGTCGAGAAGGCCGCCGATCAGCGGCGCGATCATCGGCACCACGGCCATGCCCATCGTCACGTAACCGATCATCGAGGCGGCCTGGTTCTGCGGAACCATGTCGCGGACCACGGCGCGGCTCAGCACCATCGCGGTGACGATGGCCGCCTGCGCCATGCGGAACGCCAGGAACACCCAGATTGTCGGCGCGAAGATGCAGCCGACCGTCGCGACGATGAAAAGCGCGATGCCGCCGAGGATCACCGGGCGTCGCCCGTACTTGTCCGAGATCGGGCCGACGAAGATCTGAAGGCAGGCGTTGACGGCCAGATAGACCGCGACGGACAGCTGCACGAGCCGGTACTCGGTCTCGAAGAACGCCGCCATGTTGGGCAGGCTCGGCAGGAAGATGTTCATGGACATCGCCGAAACGCCTGCCAATAGGATCAGCGTGGCGATGTGCGGAGGGCTGGAGCGGTCCAGAAACTTGCTGGCGGGAGGCCGGGTCATGCCCAGAGAAAACCCTGCATGGCGCGGCTTGTCCATCCGATCGGATAGGAACAGATCGCGTGTTATTCATTTTTGCATTTAGCGTGTGCAGTTGTTTTCAGTATTTGCAAATTTGCCGAAAAACCCTTGCCGTTCCGCAGCGCCTTTGTCATCCCTCCGCCAGGTTCAGAGGAGGCGCGCGATGAAGGACATTCTTCAGGAGCTCGAGGAGCGCCGGGGCGAAGCCCGGCTCGGTGGCGGACAAAAGCGCATCGACGCGCAGCATTCCAAGGGCAAGCTCACCGCCCGCGAGCGGATCGAGCTCTTGCTCGACGAAGGCTCCTTTGAAGAGTTCGACATGTTCGTCGCGCATCGCTGCACCGATTTCGGCATGGAAAAGCAGCGCCCCTACGGCGACGGCGTGGTGACCGGATGGGGCACCATCAACGGCCGCATGGTCTATGTCTTCAGCCAGGACTTCACCGTGTTCGGCGGATCGCTCTCCGAGACCCATGCGCAGAAGATCTGCAAGATCATGGATATGGCGATGCAGAACGGCGCGCCGGTGATCGGCCTGAACGACTCGGGCGGCGCCCGCATCCAGGAAGGCGTGGCCTCGCTCGCGGGCTATGCCGAGGTCTTCCAGCGCAACATCATGGCCTCGGGCGTGATCCCGCAGATCTCCGTCATCATGGGGCCCTGCGCCGGTGGCGCGGTCTATTCGCCGGCGATGACCGACTTCATCTTCATGGTGAAGGATTCGTCCTACATGTTCGTCACCGGCCCCGACGTGGTGAAGACCGTCACGAACGAGGTCGTCACCGCCGAGGAGCTGGGCGGCGCCTCGACCCACACCAAGAAGAGCTCTGTCGCCGACGGCGCCTTCGAGAACGACGTCGAGGCCCTGGCCGAAGTGCGCCGTCTTGTCGACTTCCTGCCGCTCAATAACCGCGAAAAGCCGCCGGTCCGTCCGTTCTTCGACGAGCCGGGGCGGGTCGAGGACAGCCTCGACACGCTGATCCCCGAGAACGCCAACAGCCCCTACGACATGAAGGAGCTGATCCTGAAGGTCGCGGACGAGGGCGATTTCTACGAGATCCAGGCCGAGTTCGCGAAGAACATCATCACCGGGTTCATCCGCCTCGAAGGCCAGACCGTCGGCGTCGTGGCGAACCAGCCGATGGTTCTCGCGGGCTGCCTCGATATCGACAGCTCCCGCAAGGCCGCGCGCTTCGTGCGCTTCTGCGACGCCTTCGAGATCCCGATCCTCACGCTCGTGGACGTGCCCGGCTTCCTGCCCGGCACCGGCCAGGAATATGGCGGCGTCATCAAGCACGGCGCCAAGCTGCTCTTCGCCTATGGCGAGGCGACGGTGCCCAAGGTCACCGTCATCACCCGCAAGGCCTATGGCGGCGCGTATGACGTGATGGCCTCGAAGCACCTGCGCGGCGATTTCAACTACGCCTGGCCCACCGCCGAGATCGCGGTGATGGGGGCAAAGGGCGCGACCGAGATCATCCACCGCGCCGATCTGGGCGATGCCG
The DNA here is from genome assembly GCF_042679605.1 of Litorisediminicola beolgyonensis. Lineage (NCBI taxonomy): Bacteria > Pseudomonadati > Pseudomonadota > Alphaproteobacteria > Rhodobacterales > Paracoccaceae > Litorisediminicola > Litorisediminicola beolgyonensis. Next base: position 43,340 of record NZ_JBHTMU010000007.1, on the reverse strand, counting down.
AGAAGATCGCGGCGCATACCCGCAACTACGAGGAACGCTTCGCTAATCCCTTCGTCGCCGCCGAGCGTGGTTTCATCGACGAAGTGATTCAGCCGCGCTCGACGCGGCGGCGGGTGAGTCGCGCCTTCGCGGCGCTGCGCGGCAAGAAGCTGCAGAACCCGTGGAAGAAGCACGACAATATCCCGCTGTGAGCGCGTGGAGGCCGGTCCCATGTTGGCACGCGCGCGCGGCAAAGCGGATGTTTCCCGCCGATCAAGGTGGACCAAAAGCTTAGGGCTTGCTCAGTTGACATACTGTGTTAATCCTTTCGCGGTCTGCCGGGATTCTGGGCATGTGGCGGTCTCGACCGCCCGCCGGGTCGGCAGAGAAGGAATATCGCTGCGCGCCAGTCGCGCGGCGCGTGCGGGCCAAGCCCGCCGTTCAGCAGCCCCGGCGGGAGGAGCCTCGAAAGAGGGCCGGGGCTGCGTTTCACCCCGGGTCCCGTCTTCGACCTCGGCACTTGTCGCCCTGAGCCTCTGCGCGGCCGCGCTGCCGGTCTCGGCCCTGCCTGAGCAACTGGGCGTGCCGTCCGGCCATGTCGTCGAGCTGCAGGAGCTGATCTTCGATCCTGACGGGATCGACGGCCCGCTCTACCGCTTCCGCTTCGTCGCGCCCTGGATCTCCGAGGACGGCGCGGATTTCGACGCGGTCGCAGACGACATGGAATATCTCTGCTCCGAGATCGCGCTGCCCGCGCTGCCGCTGGAGATCGCCGGTCCGGAAAAGATCGTCGTGTCGCTGGGCTCCGCGCGCTCCGCGTTCGGCGTCTCCGACCGCTCCGTCACGCAATTCTTCGAACTTTACAGCATCGACGGTGACCGCTGTATCTGGGAGGCGTTCTGATGCAGACCCAATACCTTGTTTCGCAACCGCCCCGGCGGCGGGAATTTGCGACTTTGCCGACACGCGCGCCTAATGATGCACGTGTTATTGGTGATTTTTTTCACGTTTGCGATAGCTTGAGTACGGATTGCCCTTTGGCAGTCTCAAGACAGGTGGGTTCTGGTCTGGTCCGCAAGGTCACGTCCGGGACACGCGAACAACAAAGGAGGACGTCATGTCCAACAGCCTCAAGCTTCTCGCCATGTTCGGTCTCGTCGCTGGTCTCTCGGCCTGTGGTGGCGGTCAGCAGGAAGAAGAGTACGTCGTGGTCGCGCCCGAGCCGATCACGATGGAACAGCCCATGGGCAAGTACAAGTAATGCTCCGTCGGGACGGGCGTCCGCGCCCGTCCCGCTTCGGCCGCGCCTCCAGCGGGGGAGGGCGGCATGATCAAGCACCGTGGCTTTCCCGGTCGCCTTCCCGGCTCCGATTTCCAGTTCACCATCCGCCGCGCCAATCCCAAGGGCGTGACGCCGATCATCCGCCGCGAGCGCTATGCTGACCGGCGGGCGCCCGACAGGCGCGCCGATACCTATTTCATGGCGGCGCTCTGGGAGCATTTCGGCGACGAACCCTTCGAGCGCGGCAATCTCGATGCGGGGCGGCTGAGCTGGCTCTTCGGGCGTGAGGTGCTGCCTTACGACGATCCCTTCGACCCGACCGATTACGAGGCGCGCCTGATCATCGACGAGCGCGCCGCGCGCGCGAGCTTCCCCGACGCCTTCGATCCGGAGATTTGGGCGTGATTTCGCGCAGCCCCTTTCAGGATCGGCAGGAACGAGCCGAAATTCTCGCATACCGTGTTTCGGCCTTTTCCGATTCACAGCGTTGCGCCAGCGTTGAGTCGTCCCCTCTCGGGGGCGATCTAGGTCGGCGTTTCCCCACGCCGAGAATGTACCGTTCCCTTTTTCCTGCCGGGCGGTGTGACCTTTCCCCGGGTTGCCCGCCCGTCTTCTTTTTTGACGCCGTTCGGAGGAACATTCTTTCCCGTCAGGGCGTTACCTCCGGGCAACCACATCTTACGTCCTCGGAGGCAAACTCATGGCCCGCATCGCACAACTCACCGCAATCCTCGCTCTCACCGGTCTCGCGGCCTGCGGCGACACCCTGGGCGAACAGGCCCTCATCGGCGGCGGCGCAGGGGCGCTGGCCTCTGAAGCGGCAGGCGGAGACGCGCTCACCGGCGCGGCCGTCGGCGCAGCCGGCAACGTCGCCTATTGCCAGACCTATCCGTCGCGCTGCTGATCGCGACCGGGCCGCCGCGCGCGGCCCATCGACCGTTTTCGAAGCCACCGTCGCCCCCGGGCGCGGTGGCTTTTTCGTGCCATCCGCCGCGCGCGCACCCGTCGCGCCCGGCCTGACGAAAAGGGGACAGAGATGTTCAAGAAGATCCTGATCGCCAACCGGGGCGAGATCGCCTGCCGGGTGATCAAATCGGCCAAGGCCATGGGGATCCAGACCGTTGCCATCTACTCGGATGCCGACCGCAACGCGCTGCATGTCGCGATGGCCGACGAGGCTGTGCATATCGGCCCGCCGCCCGCCAACCAGTCCTACATCGTCATCGAAAAGGTGATGCAGGCGATCAAGGAGAGCGGCGCCGAGGCGGTGCATCCGGGCTACGGCTTCCTCTCCGAGAACCCCAAATTCGCCGAGGCGCTCGAGGCCGCGGGCGTGGCTTTCGTCGGCCCGCCCAAGAAAGCCATCGAGGCGATGGGCGACAAGATCACCTCGAAGAAGATCGCCCAGGAGGCCGGTGTGAGCACCGTGCCCGGCTACATGGGGCTGATCGAGGATGCCGACGAGGCGGTGAAGATCTCCTCCGAGATCGGCTATCCGGTGATGATCAAGGCCTCCGCCGGTGGCGGCGGCAAGGGCATGCGCATCGCCTGGAACGACGAGGAAGCGCGCGAGGGCTTCCAGTCCTCCAAGAACGAGGCCGCCAACAGCTTCGGCGACGACCGGATCTTCATCGAGAAATTCGTCACCCAGCCGCGCCATATCGAGATCCAGGTGCTGGCCGACAGCCATGGCAACTGCGTCTACCTGAACGAGCGCGAATGCTCGATCCAGCGCCGCAACCAGAAGGTCATCGAAGAGGCGCCGTCGCCGTTTCTCGACGAAGAGACGCGCAAGGCCATGGGCGAGCAGTCCTGCGCGCTGGCCAAGGCGGTGGGCTACACCAGTGCCGGCACCGTCGAGTTCATCGTCGACGGCGACAAGAACTTCTACTTCCTCGAAATGAACACCCGCCTGCAGGTGGAGCATCCGGTGACCGAGCTGATCACCGGGATCGACCTTGTCGAGCAGATGATCCGCGTGGCCAACGGTGAGCCGCTGTCCATCACGCAGGACGATATCGGCATCAACGGCTGGGCGATGGAAAGTCGCCTTTATGCCGAGGACCCCTATCGCGGCTTCCTGCCGTCCATCGGTCGTCTCACCCGCTACCGCCCGCCCGCCGAGGGCCAGCGCGGCGACTGGATCATCCGCAACGATACCGGCGTCTACGAGGGCGGCGAGATCAGCATGTATTACGACCCGATGATCGCCAAGCTCTGCACCTGGGGCACCGATCGCGGCGAGGCCATCGAGGCGATGCGCGTCGCGCTCGACAGCTTCGAGGTCGAAGGCATCGGGCACAACCTGCCGTTCCTCTCGGCGGTGATGGATCACCCGAAATTCGTCTCGGGCGACATGACCACGGCCTTCATCGCCGAGGAGTATCCCGAGGGCTTCAACGGGGTCGAACTGGACGAGGGCACCCTCCGCCGCATCGCCGCCGCCTGTGCCGCGATGAACCGGGTGGCCGAGATCCGCCGCGCGCGCATCTCCGGGACGCTCGACAATCACGAGCGCCGGGTGGGCGAGGACTGGAACGTGGCGCTCCAGGGCGAAAGCTACGACGTGACCATCGCCGCCGACCGCGACGGGGCCACGGTGCGCTTTGCGGACGGTGCCGAGTTGCGGGTCGCGGGCGACTGGACGCCCGGCGATCAACTCGCTGACATGCGGATCGAGGGCGAGCCGCTCGTCCTCAAGGTCGGCAAGATCTCGGGCGGCTTCCGCATCCGGTCACGCGGTGCGGACCTCAAGGTCCATGTCCGCACCCCCCGTCAGGCCGAGCTTGCGCGCCTGATGCCCGAGAAAGAGGCCGCCGACACCTCCAAGATGCTGCTCTGCCCGATGCCGGGCCTCATCGTGAAGGTGAACGTGGAAGAGGGCGACGAGGTGCAGGAGGGCCAGGCGCTCTGCACCATCGAGGCGATGAAGATGGAGAACATCCTGCGCGCCGAGCGCAAGGGCGTGGTCTCCAAGATCAACGCGGGCCCCGGTGACAGCCTCGCCGTCGACGACGTGATCATGGAGTTCGAATGATCCGATGATCTGGGCGCTCCTCCTCACCCTCGCTGTGCTCTCGGCCATTGCCGTGGGCGCGGGCGACCGCCTGGCGCTTGCGCTGGGCGGCGAGGAGGGGCGTCTGGCCTGGCGGGTGATCCGCCGGTTCCTTCTGTCCATCGCGCTGCCGCTTGCGGTGATCGTGGCGCTGCCCTTCGCGCTTCTCTTCCACCTGCTCGAGTTCGATCCGCGTGTCGGCCAGGCGCTGATCGCGGGTCTGGTCATCGCGACCGGCTGGCTCACCTCGACCATCTTCGCGCAGGTCGACCGGGTGTCCGGCAAGGCCGAGAAGACCCGCGATTATCACAAGGCGATCTATGCCGAGATCGGCAACGCGCTCCGCGCGCTCTGGGACGAGGGCCAGTCCGAAAGCCATGTCGCCGCCACCATAGACCGCATGCGCGCCGATCCCGAATTCGTGCCCTTCATTCCGCGCGAACAGCATGACCGCGTCTACGAGGCGATCCTCGACGAGATCGAGGTTCTGCCGCGCCAGACCATCGACGCCATCGTCGCCTATTACAGCCAGATGCAGGCGCTGAGCCACATCGTCGAGGACATGCGCGGCGAGACCTTTCGCAGCGGCATGGCGCAGGATCGCCGGATCGCGATGTACGAGGATTACAGCTCGATGCGTCGGCAGGCCTTCATTCTCGGCCAATACGCTCTGGAGCTGATGAAGGAATATGCCAAGGGCGGCCCCGAGGCCGCCGATCGTGTGATCGCGCGGACGCTCAGTATCCGGGACGCGGGCCGGTCCGGCCGGTCAGCGGGATCGGAGTGAACGGGATGTTGGGGTCTTTTTCCATATCCGAGCCTCCTTGCTCTGTCCTGAAGATAAGCCTCGCGGCTCAGCGCCGCAAGGTGTCGCGCCGGTCGCGCACCTCCTGCTGGCGCAGCGGCAACTTGTCGATGGAACGCGACAGCTCGCGCACGTCCCAGGGCGTCGGTTTGCGCAGGACCGGTGCGCCGTCCTTGGCCATCAGGAAGAACATGAAGCCGCGCGGCCGGAGCTCGGTCCGGATCCCGGAGCGCGCCCGCGGATCGGTGTCGATGATCACCACCACGTCGCGGTCCGCAAGCGCGTCGAGCCGCTCTTCGATGAGCTGCATCTGCTCGACATATCGCGGATCGGCCGGGTTGTCGGCGAAGACCACGAGCGGCCGCTTGATCCATAGGAACTCGTCGAGTGTCCGGCCCTCGGCCGGGATCACGATCTCTTCCGGGGCCAGCGTCGCATCCGTCGCGGCCACCGGCGATGCGGCCAGCGCCGCGAGGAAAACAAGCATCCATTTCATGCTCTTGAATATAGGCAGGGCGAGGCGCGATTGCGAGCGTCGACGCCCCGCCTGTCCCGCGATCCGGACGCAGGCGCTCCCTCCCGCGCCGCGACCCCAAGACAGAAGGAGTTCGACATGACCGCCACCAAGGACGACTGGCGCGCGCTCGCCGAAAAGGAGCTCAAGGGCCGCGATCCCGAGAGCCTGACCTGGCACACGCTCGAAGGCATCGACATCAAGCCGCTCTACACCGCCGAGGATGTCGAGGGCCTGCCGCATCTGGGCACGCTGCCGGGGATCGAGCCCTTCACCCGCGGGGTGAAGGCGACGATGTATGCCGGGCGCCCCTGGACCATCCGCCAATATGCCGGTTTCTCGACCGCCGAGGAATCGAACCGCTTCTACCGCAAGGCGCTCGCCGCCGGTCAGCAGGGCGTCTCGGTCGCCTTCGACCTCGCCACCCATCGCGGCTATGACAGCGACCACCCCCGCGTCGTCGGCGATGTCGGCAAGGCGGGCGTCGCCATCGACTCGGTCGAGGACATGAAGGTGCTCTTCGACGGCATCCCGCTCGACCAGGTCTCGGTGTCGATGACCATGAACGGCGCGGTGATCCCGGTCCTCGCCAATTTCATCGTCACCGGCGAAGAGCAGGGCCACGACAAATCCGTGCTCTCCGGGACCATCCAGAACGACATCCTCAAGGAGTTCATGGTCCGCAACACCTATATCTACCCGCCCGAGCCCTCGATGCGGATCATCGCGGATATCATCGAGTACACCTCGACCGAGATGCCGCGGTTCAACTCGATCTCGATCTCCGGCTACCACATGCAGGAAGCGGGCGCGAACCTCGTCCAAGAGCTCGCCTACACGCTGGCGGACGGCAAGGAATACGTGAAGACCGCTGTCGCCCGGGGCATGGATATCGACAAGTTCGCCGGGCGGCTGTCGTTCTTCTTCGCCATCGGCAAGAACTTCTTCATGGAGGCCGCGAAACTCCGCGCCGCGCGGATGCTCTGGCACCGCATCATGACCGAGCTCGGCGCCAAGAACCCGCGCTCGAAGATGCTGCGCACCCATTGCCAGACCTCCGGCGTGAGCCTCGCCGAGCAGGACCCCTACAACAACGTCATCCGCACCGCCTACGAGGCGATGTCCGCGGTCCTGGGCGGCACCCAGTCGCTCCACACCAACGCGCTCGACGAGGCGATGGCGCTGCCGACCGAGTTCTCCGCCCGGATCGCGCGCAACACCCAGCTCATCCTCCAGGAAGAGACCGGCGTCACCAATGTCGTCGATCCGCTGGCGGGCTCCTACTATGTCGAGAAGCTGACCCATGACCTCGCCGAGGAAGCCTGGAAGCTGATCGAGGAGGTCGACGAGATGGGCGGCATGACCAAGGCCGTGACCTCGGGCATGCCCAAGCTCCGCATCGAGGAAGCCGCCGCCACCCGCCAGGCCAAGATCGACCGCGGCGAGGATGTGATCGTCGGCGTGAACAAGTACCGGCTCGAGAAGGAAGACGAGCTCGACATTCTCGATATCGACAACGCCAAGGTGCGCGAGGCGCAGGTGGCCGGGCTCGAACGCATCCGCGCAAGCCGCGACCAGGAGGCCTGCGACCGGGCGCTGGCCAAGCTCGAAGAGACCGCCGCGGGCGAGGGCAACCTTCTGGCCGCAGCCGTGGAAGCCGCGCGCGCACGCGCCTCTGTAGGAGAGATTTCGATGGCGATGGAAAAGATCTGGGGGCGCCACCGCGCCGAGGTGAAGACGCTCGCAGGGGTCTACGGCGCGGCCTACGAGGGCGACGAGGGCTTCGCGGCGATCCAGCGCTCGGTCGAGGCCTTCGCCGAGGAGGAAGGCCGCCGCCCGCGGATGCTCGTCGTCAAGATGGGGCAGGACGGGCATGATCGTGGCGCCAAAGTGATCGCGACCGCCTTCGCCGATATCGGCTTCGACGTCGATGTCGGCCCGCTCTTCCAGACCCCGGAAGAAGCCGCGCAGGACGCGGTCGACAACGATGTCCACGTGATCGGCATCTCGAGCCAGGCCGCCGGCCACAAGACGCTGGCGCCGCAACTGGTCAAGGCGCTCGACGCGGCGGGAGCGGGAGATATCCTCGTGATCTGCGGCGGCGTCATCCCGCAGCAGGATTACGCGTTCCTCAAGGAGGCGGGCGTGAAGGCGATCTTCGGTCCTGGCACCAATATCCCGGAGGCGGCGGAGGACATCCTGAACCTCATTCGAGAGGCGCGGGCGTGACCGCCGGGGGGCCGTCTGCCCCCCGGACCCCCCGAGGAATATTTTTGGACAGATGAAACCATGGGGGCGTCGACAAGCCTCCCGGCCGCATCGCATCCGGAACCCTCGGCACAAGCGCGTGCGCTTAGCGTTTCATCTGTCCAAAAATATTCCCGGGGGGAGGCGCACCCTGTGCGCCGATGGGGGCAGCGCCCCCTCAGCGCCCGATGATCGGAACGATCAGCGGGCCAGACATGCCCGGGCCGCTCGGCGGCCCGGACCTTTGGATCAGGGAATGATCCGGGTGTATTTCGACCCTTCGAGCGTCGCGCCGACGCGCAGGCCCGACTGGCCGAAGATCACCGCGATCACCGGCGAGGTCGTCGTGGTCGTGTCCGCGGTCAGCGTCTCGCCACGAGAGGGAAGCGCGTATTCGACATCCGCGCCCGCGGCCCAGCCCGGCGAGCGGCGGAAATTCGCGAGCGCCTCTTCGGTCATGAAGAACAGCACATGCGCGTATTGCTGCGCGCCGATCTGCAGCCCGCCCGAGGCCTTGGTCACCGAGTAATAGTCGACCGTCGCGCCGCCGACGCGCAGCGCGCCGCGCCCATAGGCGCCGCCCACGCCGAGGCCCGCCTCGGTTACGAGCGGCATCACCAGGATGCCCGCCGATTTCTGCGCCAGCGCCTGGGTGCCGGGATATTGCGTGTAAAGCTGGTTCAGCGTGGCGTCGACGCGGGCGTCGATCCGCGCCGGACCGGAGGAGCCCACGCCGTTGGCGCAGGCCGACAGCCCGCCAAGGGCGAGCATCGCGGCAACGCCGCGTCGTGTGTAATGGGTCATGAAACCGCTCTCGTTTCTCATGTGACGTGATGCCTGGAACAGGGCCTCGGGATCCGGCTGTGCCGCCGGTTATCCACAGCCATACGCTTTTCGTGCGCGCTTGTCACGTCATCTGGTAGCGGGCGGGCGGCGCTCCGCTAGCCGTTGAGGAGGCGCGCGGCGGCGGGTGCGAAATAGGTCAGGACCCCGTCGCAGCCCGCGCGCTTGAAGGCCATCAGGCTCTCCAGCATCACCCGGTCGCCATCGACCCAGCCATTCTGCGCGGCACCCGCGAGCATCGCGTATTCGCCGGACACCTGGTAGGCGAAAGTCGGCGCGCCGAAGGCGTCCTTCACCCTCCGGCAGATGTCGAGATAGGGCATGCCCGGCTTGATCATCACCATGTCCGCGCCCTCGGAGAGATCCCGCGCCACCAGCCGCAGCGCCTCGTCGGAATTGGCCGGGTCCATCTGGTAGGTGGTCTTGTCGCCCTTGAGCGCCCCCGAGGCCCCCACCGCGTCGCGGAACGGACCGTAGAAGGCCGAGGCATATTTCGCCGCGTAGGACAGCAGCATCACCTTCTGGCGGCCCTCGGCCTCGAGCGCCGCGCGCAGCGCGCCGATGCGCCCGTCCATCATGTCCGAGGGGCCGATGATGTCGGCCCCGGCCGCGGCCTGGCTTAGCGCCTGCTTGACCAGCGCCTCGACGGTGCGGTCGTTGACGATCTCGCCATCCTCCACGAAGCCGTCATGCCCGTCGATATTGTAGGGATCGAGCGCCACGTCGGTCATCACCGCCATCTCCGGCACCGCGTCCTTGATCGCGCGGGTTGCGGTGTTCGAGAGGTTGTCGGGGTTCCACGCCTCGGCGCAGTCCTGCGTCTTCTTCGCCGGATCGGTATAGGGAAAAAGACAGATCGCCGGGATCCCGAGGCCGAGGGCCTCGCGCGCGGACTCGACCACGCGGTCCACCGAGCGACGCATCACGCCGGGCATCGAGGGGATCTCTTCCTCGACGCCGGTGCCGTCGCGCAGGAAGACCGGCCAGATGAAATCCGACGGCGCCAGCGTCGTTTCGCGGACCAGAGCGCGGATCGCGGCACTCTGGCGCGCGCGGCGAAGGCGGGTGGCGGGGAAGGGGGCCTGGACCGGCTGCATGGCGCGTCTCTCCTGTCGTTCCGGGCTCCAGTCCTGCCCGCCCGCGACGGTCTTGTCCAGCGCCGGTGGTCGCTCTGCCACGCCGCCGCCTGCCGCGCACGGGGGCGTCTGGCGCCTGCGCCGGGGCCGGGCTACAACCGCGCGACGGGGCGGAAGATCGAGGCGCAGCGCGTGGATTGGCACTTGAAAGTTCTCGAGGTGATCGACCTTCGGTCATTCTCCAACCTGTGGTTCTGGATTGCGCTTGCGGTGATGTGGTCGACCACCAGCCATTGGGTCCTCGGCGTGCCCTACGACATGGTCACCCGCGCCGCGCGCTCGGGCGGCCGCGCCGAGACCGATCTCGAGGATCTCGTCCGGATCAACACCAACCGGCTGCTCTTCATCGCCAATGAAAGCGGCTTCTGGCTGGTCATGCTCGGCTCGTTCCTTCTGGCCGCCATCGCCAGCCTCGGCTTCGCCTTCGGCGTGGAGCTGGCGCAGGCGCTGTTCCTGATGCTGATGCCGATGTCGCTGGTGGGACTCCTGAGCGTGCGCGCCGCCAGCCGGATCCAGGCGCGCGAGGCCGTGGGCGCCGATCTGCGCAAGATGCTGCAGCGCCACCGTCTCTCGGTTCAGGTGGTCGGCATGATCTCGATCTTCGTCACCGCGCTCTGGGGCATGTACCAGAACTTCTCGGTGGGCGCGCTCGGCTGACCGTCCCCCCGAGGGCGGTCCCGCTTCTTGACGCCGTGCCCTGCGCGGGCCATCTGAGCGCTCATGGCAAAAGAGCAGCACATCCGCATGGGCGGCGCGCCCGAGGGCTTCGACGCGCGCCTCGTCCTGAACGAGGCCGCCAGCGGTCCCGTCATCCATGTCGCGCGCGACGACCGCCGTCTTGCGCAGATGCGCGACGCGCTGGCTTTCTTCGCGCCCGACATGCCGGTGGTGACCTTCCCCGGCTGGGACTGCCTGCCCTATGACCGCGTCTCGCCCCATGCCGAGATCTCGGCCGCGCGCATGGCGACGCTCGCGGGGCTTGTGCACGAGATGCCCTCGCGCTTTGTTCTTCTGACGACGCTCAACGCTGCGACCCAGCGCATTCCCGCCCGCGCGCTCCTGCGCGAGGCGGCCTTTTCCGCGCGGGTGGGCGAGCGTGTCGACGAGTACAGCCTGCGCGGCTTCCTGGTGCGGATGGGCTTCACCCAGGCGCCGACCGTGGTCGAGCCGGGCGACTACGCCATCCGCGGCGGTCTCATCGACGTCTGGCCTCCGGGCGAGGGCGGGCCGGTACGGCTCGATTTCTTCGGCGATGTGCTCGACGGCGCGCGGCGCTTCGATCCGGCCACCCAGCGCACCACCGACACGCTCGATGCGGTCGAGTTCGCCCCGGTCTCCGAAGTCATTCTCGACGAGCACGCGATCACCCGCTTCCGCCAGAATTACCGGGTCGAGTTCGGCGCGGGCGGCACGCAGGACCCGCTCTACGAGGCAGTCAGCGCGGGCCGAAAGCACCAGGGGATCGAGCACTGGCTGCCGTTCTTCCACGAGCGGCTCGAGACGCTCTTCGACTACCTGCCCGACGCGCCGGTGCTTCTGGACGACCAGGTCACGCCTGCGCGGCTGGCGCGCTGGGAGAGCATCCTCGACCAGTACGAGACCCGCAAGCACGCGATGTCCCAGAAGGGGCGGATGGACACGGTCTACAAACCCGCGCCGCCCGAGGGGCTCTATCTCGACGATGCCGCCTGGGAGGCGGCTGTGACCGGGCGGCGCGTGGTGCAGTTCCATCCCTTGCCGCAGGGCTCCGGGCCGGGCGTCGTCGATGCCGGCGGGCGGATCGGACGCAACTTCGCGCCGGAGCGTCAGCAGGAAAAGCTGAGCCTTTTCGCTGCGCTGGCCGATCATGTGAAGGCAAGGCTTCAACAGGGGCCGGTCGTCGTGGCCTCCTATTCCGAGGGCGCGCGCGAGCGGCTTTCGGGTCTGATCGAGGACGAGGGGCTCGCTGAGGCGATCCCGATCACCGACGCGACCCGGATCGGCAAGCGCGGTCTCTACCTCGCTGTCTGGGCGCTGGAGGCGGGCTTCGAGGGGCCGTGGCAGAGCGGTGCGAAAGCCGACGCCGCGTCCCGCATCACCGTCATCTCCGAGCAGGACGTGCTCGGTGACCGGCTGATCCGCCAGCCGAAAAAACGCCGCAAGGCCGAAAACTTCCTGAGCGAAGTTCAATCGCTTTCGCCTGGCGATCTGGTTGTTCACGTCGATCACGGCATCGGGCGCTACCAGGGCATGGAGGTCATCACCGCCGCGGGCGCCGCACATGAATGCCTGCTCCTCGACTACGCCGAGGGCGCGCGGCTCTACCTGCCCGTCGAGAACATCGAGCTTCTGTCGAAATACGGCCACGAGGACGGCCTTCTCGACCGCTTGGGCGGGGGCGCCTGGCAGGCCAAGAAGGCCCGGCTCAAGGAGCGTATCCGCGAGATGGCCGACCGGCTCATCCGCATCGCCGCCGAACGGGCGCTCCGGAAGGCGCCGATCCTCGATCCGCCGCAAGGGGCCTGGGACGCCTTTATCGCGCGCTTCCCCTATGCCGAGACCGAGGACCAGCTTCGCGCCATCGAGGACGTGATGGCCGACCTGCAATCGGGCCAGCCGATGGACCGGCTGGTCTGCGGCGACGTGGGCTTCGGCAAGACCGAGGTGGCGATCCGCGCGGCCTTCGTCGCCGCCATGTCGGGCGTGCAGGTGGCGGTGATCGCACCGACGACGCTGCTGGCGCGCCAGCATTACAAGGAGTTCGCCGAACGCTTCCGCGGCTTCCCGCTCGAGGTCCGTCCGCTCTCACGCTTCGTCTCGGCCAAGGACGCCGCCGCGACCCGAGACGGCATCGCCAAGGGTTCGGTCGATATCGTCGTCGGCACGCACGCGCTTCTGGCCAAGTCGATCAAGTTCCAGAACCTCGGGCTCCTGATCATCGACGAGGAGCAGCATTTCGGCGTCGCGCACAAGGAGCGTCTGAAACAGCTGCGCTCGGACATCCATGTCCTCACGCTGACGGCGACGCCGATTCCGCGGACGCTGCAGCTGTCGCTGACCGGCGTGCGGGACCTGTCGATCATCGGCACGCCGCCCGTCGACCGCCTGGCAATCCGCACCTATGTCTCGGAATTCGACGCGGTCACGGTGCGCGAGGCGCTCTTGCGCGAACATTATCGCGGCGGGCAGAGCTTTTTCGTGGTGCCGCGCATCTCGGATCTCGCGGAGATCGAGGAGTTCCTGCGCGACCAGGTGCCCGAGGTGTCCTACATGGTGGCGCATGGGCAGATGGCGCCGGGCGAGCTCGACGACCGGATGAACGCCTTTTACGACGGCAAAAACGACGTGCTTCTGGCCACGACCATCGTCGAGTCGGGTCTCGATATCCCGACGGCCAACACGATGATCGTGCACCGCGCCGACATGTTCGGCCTCGCGCAGCTTTACCAGATCCGGGGCCGGGTGGGGCGCTCGAAGACCCGCGCCTATGCCTACCTGACCACCAAGCCACGGGCCAAGCTGACGCCCGGGGCCGAAAAGCGGCTGCGGGTGCTGGGCTCGCTCGACACGCTCGGGGCGGGGTTCACGCTGGCAAGCCAGGACCTCGATATTCGGGGGGCGGGCAATCTTCTGGGCGAGGAGCAATCCGGCCAGATGCGCGACGTGGGCTACGAGTTGTACCAGTCGATGCTGGAAGAGGCGATCGCCAAGATCCGCTCGGGCGAGATGGAGGGGCTGTCGGAGGCCGACGATCACTGGGCGCCGCAGATCAATCTCGGCGTGCCGGTGCTGATCCCCGAAGACTACGTGCCCGATCTCGACGTGCGGCTGGGGCTCTATCGCCGACTGTCGTCGCTGACGACGAAGGTCGAGCTCGAGGGCTTCGCGGCCGAGCTGATCGACCGGTTCGGCAAGCTCCCGCGCGAGGTCAACACGCTGCTTCTGGTGGTGCGGATCAAGGCGATGTGCAAACGCGCAGGCATCGCCAAGCTCGATGCCGGCCCGAAAGGCGCGACGATCCAGTTCCACAACGACAAGTTCGCGAGCCCCCAGGGCCTTGTGGAGTTCGTCCAGGCGCAGAACGGGCTGGCGAAGATCCGCGACAACAAGATCGTCGTGCGCCGCGACTGGAAGCGCGACAAGGACAAGATCCAGGGCGCGTTCGCGATCGCCCGGGACCTCGCCGAGAAGGTCCGGGACGCCAAGCGCGAGACCGCCTGATCCGGCGGAGCGCGCGTTCCGCGCGCGCATGTCTGGCAGTCTGATCGTCCCGATCATCCTGCGGGGGCGAGGGGCGGGTCGCCCCTCGCGGTGCGGCGTCACCGGAGCGCGAGAACGGGCACGGCGTCTCCGGCTGTGCAGGCCGCAGGCGCGCGCTAGGTGGACGGGAAACCGTGACTCTCGCGAGGGACCTTCGTGGCCGACCGCTCTCCCATCCTGATCTGGCATCGCCGCGACCTGCGGCTCTCGGACCATCCGGCGCTCTTCGAGGCGGCCAAGACCGGCCGCCCGGTCATCCCGGTCTTCATTCGCGACCACGTGGTCGACGGGCTCGGCACGGCGCCGCAATGGCGGCTCGGGCTCGGGGTCGGGGCCTTCGCCAAACGGCTGGGCGAGAAGGGATCGCGCCTGATCCTGCGCTCTGGCCCCGCCCGCGAAGCGCTCGAAGCGCTGGTCGAGGAGACCGGCGCGGGCGCGGTCTGGTGGATGCGCGCCTACGATCCCGACAGCGTCTCCCGCGACGAGGCGGTGAAATCGGCGCTGAAGGAGAAAGGCGTCGATGCGCAAAGCCGCGAAGGCCACCTACTGCATGAGCCCTGGACGGTCGAGACCAAGCAGGGGGGCTTCTACAAGGTCTACACACCGTTCTGGCGCGCGGTGAAGGATCGCGAGATCCGCGCGCCGCTCGGAACGCCGGACACGCTCACCGCGCCGCAGAGCTGGCCCGACAGCGAAGCGCTCGACGATTGGGGGCTTGGCGCGGGCATGCGGCGCGGCGCGGATGTGGTGCGTCCGCATGTGCGTTTGGGCGAAGAGGCGGCGCAGGCGCGGCTGGGGGCCTTCATGGCCAGCAAAGTCGCCGATTACGACGAGACCCGCGACATCCCCTCGGTCGACGGCACCTCGGGCCTGTCGGAGAACCTGAGCCTCGGCGAGATCACCCCGCATCAGTGCTGGCATGCCGGGCTGCGGGCGCGCGAGGAGGGCAAGGAGGGGGCCGAGACCTTCCTGCAGGAGCTCGTCTGGCGCGAGTTCGCCTATCACCTGATGTGGCACACGCCGCGGATTGTCAGCGAGAACTGGAAGGAAGACTGGGACGCCTTCCCCTGGAACGAGGACGAACGGCTGAAGGAGGTGAAGGCCTGGAAACAGGGCCGCACCGGCATCGCTTTCGTCGATGCGGCCATGCGGGAGATGTACGTGACCGGGCGGATGCACAATCGCGGCCGGATGATCGTCGCGTCCTACCTGACCAAGCACCTGATGTGTCACTGGAAGATCGGCAAGGACTGGTTCGAGGACTGCCTGATCGACTGGGATCCGGCCTCGAACGCGATGGGCTGGCAATGGTCGGCGGGATCGGGCCCGGATGCGACCCCGTATTTCCGCGTCTTCAACCCCGAAACGCAGCTCGATCGCTTCGACAAGGAGCGCACTTATGTCCGGGCGTGGATCGCCGAAGGGCAGGAGCAGCCCTCGGACACCGCGCTCAGCTATTTCGACGCGATCCCCGAGCGCTGGCACATGTCGCCCGACGATCCCTATCCCGATCCGATCGTCGAGGCCGACGAGGGGCGAAAACGGGCGCTCAAGGCGTATGAAAATCGAGATTTCTGAATTGTGATCGCCGGTTAGGCTTGAAAGAGCGGTTTTCGCGCGGCTAGGCTCCACTGCAATCTGACGGGTGGCGGCTCCCGAGCGGGCGGGAGAATGAGGGTGACGAACGTGACGATCCGGACAGACACCGAGGGTGAAGGCAACCTGCCGCGCTATTTCGCGCAGGTCTTTTCCATGGCCTCAGACATGAACAACGGGCGGATCGATTTCGTCCTGCCCGACGGGCGCACCTTCCGGGCCGAGGGGCGCAATCCCGGCCCCATGGCCGAGCTGCATATCCACAACCCCGATCTCTTCGCTCGGCTGATCCGCGAAGGCGACCTGGGCTTCTGCGACGCCTATCTCGATCAATGGTGGTCGACGCCGGACCTCATGGCCTTCATGGATCTCGTCCATGCGGACAATGACGACATCTATGACGGCTTTCCCGGCCAGCGCCTGATCCGCGCCTACGAGATGCTGCGCTTCTGGCTGCAGAACAACTCCAAGCGCCAGGCCAAGAAGAACATCTCGTATCACTACGATCTCGGGAACCAGTTCTACGGGCTCTGGCTCGACGACACGATGACCTATTCCTCGGCACTCTTCGAGACCGGGCAGGAGAGCACCGAGAAGGCGCAGATCCGCAAATACGCCTCGATGGTCGACCAGATGGGCGCGAAGCCCGGCGATCATGTGCTCGAGATCGGCTGCGGCTGGGGCGGCTTCGCCGAATACGCCGCGAAAGAGCGGGGCCTCCGGGTCACCGGACTGACCATCAGCCGCGAGCAGCTCGCCTATGCGCAGGAGCGCATTCGCCGCGCCGGTCTCGAGGATCGGGTCACGCTGAAGCTGCAGGATTACCGCGACGAGCGCGGCAGCTATGACGGCATCGCCTCGATCGAGATGTTCGAGGCGGTGGGCGAGAAATACTGGCCGGTCTATTTCGAGACGGTGCGCGACCGCCTGAAACCGGGAGGCTGCGCCACGCTGCAGATCATCACCGTCCAGCACCGCCGCTGGCAGGTCTACAAGCGCGGCGTCGATTTCATCCAGAAATACATCTTCCCGGGCGGCATGCTGCCCTCGCCGGTGGTCTTGCGCGACGAGATCCGCCGCGCCGGGCTCGAGGTCGCCCGCAGCATCGAGTTCGGGCCGAGCTACAGCCAGACGCTGCGTCGCTGGCATGACACATTCAACGAAAAATGGGACGAGATCGGGCGGCTGGGGTTTGACGAACGCTTCCGCAGGATGTGGAACTTCTACCTGACTTCATGTGCCGCGACTTTCAGTTCAGGTAATTGCGACGTTACGCAGATCACTGTCACAAAGCCGAGTTCTTGATCTTATGCCCACTGCTCCGAAACTGGTCGCTGCCCTTCTCATGGCGGCGCTCGGATATCTTATCTCGGAGCTGATCAAGGAGCTCCTGCCCGACAGCACCGATTTCGGCATCTTCTCGATCGTCAACGCGGTGCTCGGATTCCTGGCGGGCTGGATCGTGGTCGGCAAGCGTGTCGGCCGCGGCTGGGCGGCGGCGGTCTCGAACGGTCTGACCGGCGTGGTGGCGCTGGTGGTCTGGGGACTGGCCGTGCAGGCGCTCTACGAGATGTTCCGCCTGTCCATGAAGCACCGGTTCCACGGCGCAATGGAAGCCCTGAACGAGGCCTTCGTTCTCTTCATCGACTATGCCGGAACGATGATGGTGCCCTCGGTGATCGGCCCGCTCCTGATCGGCGCGATCGTGGTGGGCTTCGCGTCCGAGAAAGCCGCGAAGCACTGGAGATAAGTCCCTGTCCGACCTGTTCTTCTACGGCACGCTTCGGCATCTGCCGCTGCTCGCGCTGGTGCTGGACCGCGCCGAGGACGCGCTTGCGCCCCTGACCGCCCGGCTCGACGGCTATGCCTGCCGCGCCGTGACGGGGCACAATTTCCCGATGATCGAGGCCCAGCCCGGCGCCGCGGCGTCCGGTCTTCTCCTGCGCGATCTGAGCGACGAGGATGTCGCGCGGCTGGCCTTCTACGAGGGCGGGTTCGCGTTCGAGCTGCGCCCGCTCACCGTCACGACCGAGACCGGCCCCGCCGAGGCGCGGGTGTTCTTTCCGCTGGGCGAGACCTGGCAGGCGGGCGCGCCCTGGAGCCTCGAGGGGTGGCAGCGCGACTGGGGCGAAATCACGCTTCTAGCCGCCGAAGAGGTGATGGCCCGCTACGGTCATCAATCGCCCGAAGCGGTGCAGGCGCTCTGGCCGTTCTTCTGCGCGCGTGGCTGGGCGCGCATTCTCGCTCGGGACACTGCGCCGCAGACGCTCCGCGCGAGCTTTCGCGCCGAGGACATGCAGCGTTTCGAGACGCGCTACCCGTTCAACGGCTTTTTCCGCATGGCCGAGTTCGACCTGCAATATCCGCATTTCGCCGGTGGCACGAGCGACCGGATCACCCGCGAAAGCTTCATCGCCTTCGACGCCGCGCTGGTCCTGCCCTACGACCCGGCCACCGATCAGGTTTTGTTGATCGAACAGCTGCGCTACGGCCCGCTCTGCCGCGGCGATGCCGCGCCCTGGGTGCTCGAGCCGGTCGCCGGGCTGGTCGAGGCGGGCGAGGACCCGGCCGAGTGCGTCATCCGCGAGGCCCGCGAAGAGGCGCATATCGAGCTCTCCGCGGTCGAGCGCATGACCCGCGTCTATGCCTCGCCGGGCTATTCGACCGAGTTTTTCCACTGTTATCTCGGGATCTGCGATCTCGAGGGCCGCGGCATGCGGCTCGCGGGCCTCGATGCCGAGAATGAGGACATCCGCGCCCATGTCCTCAGTTTCGACGACGCGATGGCGCTGTTCGACAGCGGCGAGATCAACGCAGGCCCCCTGGCCATGATGCTCCTCTGGCTCGCGCGGGCACGTCCGGGCTTGCGCGGCGCAGCTTGAGATCCTGCAGGACGCGGCCTACACCGTAGGCCACTGTTGCCCCGGAGGATATTCAGACCATGCGCATTGCCCGCGACCTTGCCGACGCGGTCGGCCACACGCCGCTCATCCGCCTCCGCAAGGCGTCCGAACTGACCGGCTGCGAGATCCTCGGAAAGGCCGAGTTCATGAACCCCGGCCAGTCCGTGAAGGACCGCGCCGCGCTCTTCATCATCCGCGACGCGGTGGAGAAGGGGCTTCTTGAGCCCGGCGGCACAATCGTCGAGGGCACGGCGGGCAATACTGGCATCGGTCTCGCGCTGGTCGGCGCGTCGATGGGCTTCAAGACGGTGATCGTGATCCCCGAAACCCAGAGCCAGGAGAAGAAGGACATGCTCCGGCTCGCGGGCGCCGAGCTCGTGCAGGTTCCGGCGGTTCCCTACAAGAACCCGAACAACTACGTGAAATATTCCGGCCGCCTGGCCGAGGAGTTGGCGCGCGACAGCGCCCATGGCGCGATCTGGGCGAACCAGTTCGACAATATCGCCAACCGCCGCGCGCATATCGAGACCACAGGCCCCGAGATCTGGGAGCAGACCGGCGGCAAGGTCGACGGCTTCATCTGCGCCGTGGGCTCGGGCGGCACGCTGGCGGGCGTCGCCGAGGCGCTGCAGTCCAAGGGCGTGAAGATCGGTCTCGCCGATCCCGAGGGGGCGGGGCTCTTCAAGATCTACACCGGCGAGGAGAACCCCGGCGACTCGATTACCGAAGGCATCGGGCAGGGCCGGATCACCGCGAATCTCGAAGGCTTCACCCCGGATTTCGCCTACCGCATTCCCGACGCCGAGGCCCTGCCGATCGTCTTCGACCTCCTGCAGGAGGAGGGGCTCGTGATGGGCGGGTCCACGGGCGTGAACGTGGCGGGCGCGATCCGTCTCGCCAAGGAGCTCGGGCCGGGGCACACGATCGTCACGATCCTCTGCGACTTCGGCAACCGCTACCAGTCCAAGCTCTTCAACCCGGAGTTCCTGGCGGGCAAGGGACTGCCCGTTCCGTCCTGGCTCGACCGCGCCCCGGCGTCGATCCCGGGCGTCTTCGAGGACGTATGAGACCCGCTCTGAGGATTTGCCTCGCGGCACTTGCCGCGCTGTGGATCTCTCTGGGCACGGCCTGGGCACAGCCGGACGCGACCGCGGTCGATTACGCGACCTGGGAGACGACGGCGGCCGAGGCCGAAGAGGCGCTGGGCGCCGCGCGGCCCGACGAGGACGTGCTCGAAGGGCTGCGCAGCCGGATCGCGGGGTTCCGCGACCGGTTCATCGCCCTGCAGGAAGAGCAGAGCTCGCGCATCTCGACGATCCAGGCCCAGCTCGAAGCGCTCGGACCCGCGCCCGAAGAGGTCGAGGCCGAGGACGTCGCCCGCCGCCGATCCGAACTGACCACCCAGCTCGCCGAGGCGCGCGCGCCGGTGCAGACCGCCGAAGAGGCCTTTACCCGCGCCGACGGCCTGATCCGGGAGATCGACCAGAGCATCCGCGCCCGGCAGACGCGCGAGCTTCTGCGCCGCGAGGCCGCGCCGCTCAACCCGGTGATCTGGACCGAGGCGGCTGCCGCGCTGGCGCTGACCCTCGAGTCGCTCTGGAACGAGATCGACGACGCTTGGATCGAGAACGCGGGCACGCAGGCCTTCTACGACACGCTGCCCTCGGTGATCGTCACCCTGGCCGCGGGCCTCATCCTGCTCTTGCGCGGCCGCGCCTGGGCCGAGGCGGCCGTCCGCTGGCTGCGCCGCGCGACCCGGCGCGGCTCGGGCGTCTGGCGGTTCCTCCTGTCGCTCGGGCTGATCGTGCTGCCCCTGACGGGCATCCTCCTGATCGTGGTCGCCGCGCGCCTGACGGGCTTCGTGACCGAGCGCGTCGACGCGCTGCTCCTGAACCTGCCGATCTGGCTCGGGACCTTCGTCTTCGTCCGCTGGCTGGCGCTGCAGACCTTCTCGGATGACGACCGCGAGGCCACGCTGCCCATCGCGCCGCAGCGCCGCTTCGAGGCGCGCGCCTATTTCAACATCCTCTCCATCCTGATGGTTCTGCGCGACGCGCGCATGACCCTGTCGGGCTTCGGCGACTGGTCCGCCGAGATCAACGGCGTCCTCGCGCTGCCGGTCCTGATCGGCGCGTCCCTCGTCCTCTTCCGCCTGGGCCAGATCTTCAGCAACGCCGAGGCGGTCTACGAGAACGAAGAGGCCGAAGCGAATTACGGCACGCAGTTCGAGATGCGGGTCCTACGCATCGTCGGCACCTTGCTGATGATCATCGCCTCGGTCGCGCCGCTCCTGGCCGTGGCGGGCTACGCGGCGCTGTCGCAATTCATGATCGCGCCCACCATCGCGTCCCTGCTCCTGGCGGGTCTGGTGCTCGTCCTGCAGCGGCTGGTCTCGGACATCTACGAACTGGTAACGGGCCGCACGACCGAGGAATCGCAGACGCTGATCCCGGTGCTCGCGGGGTTCATCCTGCTGCTCGCGGCCGCGCCCGTCGCGGCGTTGATCTGGGGCGCGCGGACCTCGGACATCACCGAGCTCTGGACCCGCTTCGTCACCGGCTTCTCCATCGGCGAGACGCGGATCTCGCCGCTCGATTTCCTCACCTTCGCGCTGGTCTTCGCCATTGGCTACGCGCTGACGCGGCTCTTCCAGGGCGGTCTGCGCACCACGGTCCTGCCCAAGACCCGGATCGACGTGGGCGGCCAGAACGCCATCGTATCGGGCCTCGGCTATGTCGGGGTGATCATCGCCGCGCTTGTCGCCTTCACGGCCACGGGCCTCGATCTGTCGACCCTGACCGTGGTCGCCGGTGCGCTCTCCATCGGGATCGGTTTCGGCCTGCAGACCATCGTCCAGAACTTCGTCTCGGGCATCATCCTGCTGATCGAGCGCCCCATCAGCCAGGGCGACTGGATCGACGTCAACGGCAATTCCGGCTTCGTCAAGGACATCTCGGTCCGCTCCACCCGCATCGAGACCTTCGACCGCTTCGACGTGATCGTGCCCAATGCCGATTTCATCACCGGCACGGTCACGAACTACACGCATGGCAACACGGTGGGGCGTCTGATCGTGCCGGTCAGCGTGTCCTACGGCACCGATACGCGGCAGGTCGAACGCATCCTGACCTCGATCGCGCGGGCGCATCCGCTGGTGCTGATGAACCCCGAGCCCTTCATCTATTTCAAGGGCTTCGGCGACAATGCCCTGAATTTCGAGATCCGGGTGATGCTGTCGGACGTGCTCGAAATCCTCGTCGTGCACACCGAGATGAACCACCAGATCGCCGAGCGTTTCTCCGAGGAAGGCATCGAGATCCCGTTCCCGCAGCGCGATATCTGGCTCCGCAACGCCGAGACGCTCACCGGCCAGACCGTCACCCCGCACCGCGCTTTTGCCGGTAAGGATCAGGGTACGCAGGAGATGCCGCCCGAGCCGCCGCGCCACGAGAAGACCTCGATGGGCGATCCCGACGGCGAATAGGCTGCGGGGCTATTCGGCGGGGGAGAAGCCCCAGATCAGGTGCCGAAGACCAAGCGCCGCGCCCGCGAAGATCGCGGCCGCGGTGACGGGCGCGCTGAAGGCCAGGACCGAGAAGGCCGAGAGTCCCTGACCGACGGTGCAGCCCATGGCGACGACAGCGCCGCCGCCCATGAGCGCGGCTCCGACGATCTGGCGGCGCAGCTCGCGCGGGTCCTCGCAGGCCTCCCAGCGGAAATGCCCCAGCCGCACGGAGCCCAGAAACGCGCCGAGCCAGACCCCCGCGACCGATCCCACCGCGAAGCTGAGCGGGCGGCCGGACGCGGTCATGAACCACAGGATCGTCTCGCCCAGCGGGGCCGAGTAGGTGTGGGACTGGACGCCCAGCGGCTCGAAGCTCTGCGCGGTGATCGCGCTCGTGCCGACCCAGGCGGAGACGACGGCCAGGGCGACCACCGCGCTCCAGGCCAGCGCCTTGGCGTCACCGCGGATCTCGCGCCCGGCGGCGGAGGCCAGGGCGATCAGAAGCCCGGCGGCGATCCCGGTCGCGGCCAAGGGGACGCCGGTCATCCGTGCCAGCCCATGCGCCAGCCCCGGCTCGCGTCCGGCGGCGGCAAGGTCCGTCGGGAAGAGCGCCACCCTGAGCGAGGCGAGGGGGCCCGAGAGGACCACGAAGGTCGCGACGCCCATCACCAGGACGATCACGAAGCTGCGCAGATCGCCGCCGCCGAGCCGCGCGATGGCGCCGTAGCCGCAATTGCCCGCCAAGGCCATGCCGTAGCCGAAGAGCAGGCCTCCGACGATGGAGGCAAGCGGGTTCCAGGCCTGCGCGAGATAGATCGAGGACGACAGATCGGCAAACCCGAGCGCGCCCGCGCCGAAGCTGCCCGCGACCGCCAGACCGATCGCCACCCCCCACATCCGCAGGCGCCGGTCGGACCCGGCATAGAGCACGTCCTCGATGGCCCCGAGCGAACAGAAGCGGCCGATTCGAGCGGCCAGACCGAGAAGCACGCCGCCGAACAGACCGACAGCGGCCATCAGCGCGTGATCCGTCATCACGGCGTCCATGCATTCCCCTCCCAGATCCGGTGCCGCAAGCCCCCTGTCAGGGCTCCCTGTCCGCGGCGTCCGGCGTCACGTGTCCTTGCAGAACAGCTCGTAGACACATTCGAGCATCTTTCGCGGCTTGTCGTCCGCGAGCCGGTAGTAGATCGCCTTGCCCTCGCGCCGGGGCACGACGAGCCCTTCGAGCCGCAGCCGCGAGAGCTGCTGGCTCACCGCCGCCTGGCGGGCCGAGAGAAGATCCTCGAGCTCGGTCACGGATTTCTCGCCGGAAACCAGGTGACACAGGATCATCAGACGTCCCTCATGGCTGATCGCCTTGAGGAAGGAGGCCGCGGAGGTCGCCTTCGAGACGATCTCCTCGATCTCTTCATCGGCCATGTCGGCGGTCATTACAGGCAGGTTCATCGCAGCACTCCCCGTGCTTCGGTCGGATTCAAAAGACGTGTTTCCTTGACGGTCTCCGCGCCGGTCTCGGCCCCGAAATCGGTATGCGTGCGCAGGAGCTCCTCGAAGAGCGGCCAGAAGAAATCCTCGCCCGGATAGCCTTCCATCCGCGCAAGCTCCGTGCCGTCCTCGGTCAGGATAAAGGTCGGCGTCACGAGGACCCGACGGTCGAAACTGTAGCCCTCGGGCGCGCCCTCGGACATCTGGGCCCGCAGCAGAGGCGCGAACTTTCCGGCCTCGGTGTTGGGGTAGGCCGGGGCTATCTGTTCGTTCCACTGGGCACAAAAGATGCAGCCCGGTTGCTCGACAATGACGAGCCGGGTCTCAGCGATCGCGGCGCTGGCGAGGGTTGCCAGGGCCGTGAGCATGGACAAAAACAAACGCACGCGGTGTGGTCCGTTGACGATGGTTTCGACGCACAACATAATCTGAATATATGAATTGCTCAAGGAGCGCCGGTGCAATGCTGGACATGAGCTATGCGGGTGCCCTTTTTGCGGGCATCCTGAGCTTCTTTACCCCCTGCATCCTGCCGATGGTGCCGTTCTACCTGAGCTACATGGCGGGGCTCTCGATCAACGAGATCCGCGGCGAGACCGAGGTGGCGCCGGGCGCGCAGAGGCGGCTCGTCGTCTCGGCGCTGCTGTTCGCCGCCGGGGTGACCACGATCTTCGTGCTTCTGGGCCTCGGCGCGACCGCGCTCGGCCGCACCTTCGCGACCTACCAGGAGCCGCTCTCCTATGTCGCGGCGGCGATCCTGATGGTCTTCGGCCTGCATTTTCTCGGCGTGATCCGGGTGCCGATCCTCTACCGCGAGGCGCGTGTGGAGAGCACCGTGCCGCCCTCGACTTATCTCGGGGCCTACGCGATGGGCCTGGCCTTCGGCTTCGGCTGGACGCCCTGCGTCGGCCCGGCGCTGGCCTCGATCCTGATGATCGCGTCGGGCATGGGCGATCTCTGGCGCGGCGGGCTCCTGCTTCTGGTCTACGGGATCGGCATGACCGCGCCTTTCGTGGTCGCGGCGCTCTTCTCGGGGCCGTTCCTGCGCTGGACCGCGCGCAACCGCACATACCTCGGCTATGCCGAAAAGGTGATGGGCGTCATGCTCATCCTCTTTGCTATCCTGATCGCGACCGGGTCGGTCAACCTGATCGCGCAATGGCTGATCGACACCTTTCCCGGCTTCACATCGCTGGGCTGACACGGAGGACATGACCGACATGAGAGCCCTGATCGCCGTCGCCACGGCCGCGACACTCGCCGTTGCCTCACCGCTTCTCGCCGCGACCCTGGGCGATGACGGTCTGCACAAGACCGACTGGATGCGCGACACCTTCAAGGACCTGCGCGAGGACCTCGCCGAGGCCAATGCCGAGGGCAAGCGGCTGGTGATCTTCTTCGAGCAGCGCGGCTGCGTCTACTGCACCAAGATGCACGAGGAGGTGTTCCCCGAGCCGGTCCTCAGCGACTACATCGAGGAGAACTATTTCGTCGTGCAGATGAACCTGCACGGCGACACCGAGGTCACCGATCTCGACGGCGAGGCGCTGTCGGAAAAGGCGGCGGCGCGGAAGTGGGGGATTCTCTTCACGCCGACGATCCTGTTCCTGCCCGAAGAGGTCCCCGAGGGACAAAGCGTGTCCCAGGCGGCGGTGTCGGTGATGCCCGGAGCCTTCGCTCTCGGGACCACTCTGGACATGTTCACCTGGGTGAACGAAAAGCGCTATGAGCTTGACGGCGATGAGGATTTCCAGCGGTATCATGCGCGGATGATCCAGGAGCGCGACAACGGCAAAACCGACTGACCGGAGGCGCCTTTCGCGTAACGCCAACAAAAATTCGCTTATGTGAATTTGTCGTTGCGGGGCGGCCCGGTTGTGCTCTAGGGTATACGGAAGTCTCAGTGTCCGGTTTACGGGCCGCGGATGAATATGGGAGGAAAAATGAGGCTCACAGCACTCGGTGTTGCGCTTCTGGCCGCGAGCGCGGTCCATGCGCAGGACGTTGACCCGCAAGAGGTCGCTTACGGAGAATACGGCTCGGTGGAAAGCTCGCTCTCGGGCGCTCCGGGCGATGCGGAGGCAGGCGCGAACGTCGCCAGCACCCGCGGTCTCGGCAATTGCGTGGCCTGCCACCAGATCAGCGCGCTCGACGCCGCCTTCCAGGGCGAAATCGGCCCGCCGCTCGACGGCGTCGCGGATCGCTGGGGCGAGGCCGAGCTTCGCGGCATCGTGGCCAACGCCAAGATCACCTTCCCGGACACGGTCATGCCGGCCTTCTACAAGTCGACCGGCTTCATCCGTCCCGGCGATGCATTCACCGGCAAGGCCGGCACAGAGCCGCTGCCGCCGCTCCTGACCGCACAGCAGGTCGAGGACGTGGTCGCCTTCCTGATGACGCTCAAGTAAAATTGAGCGAGAGAACAAGGAGAAACGAGATGGACTTCACCAGACGAGACACCATGGCGATGGGCGCGGGTGCCGCGTTTCTCGCCCTGCTGCCCTTCCCGGTCTCCGCGGCCGTGGAAGATGCCGTAACCGAATTCACCGGCGGCACCGAGCCCGGCGAGGGCGGCGTTGAGCTCAACGCGCCCGAGATCGCCGAGAACGGCAACACTGTGCCGGTCGAGGTCTCCGCACCCGGCGCCAGCGCGATCCTGCTTCTGGCCGCGGGCAACCCCGAGCCGGTCGTCGCGACCTTCAACTTCGGCCCGATGGCCGGGTCGCAGACCGCCTCGACCCGCATCCGCCTGGCCAAGACCCAGGACGTGATCGCGATCGCCAAGCTCGAGGATGGCAGCTTCGCGCGCACCACGAAGAACGTCAAAGTCACCATCGGCGGCTGCGGCGGCTGAGGCACAGGCACAGGAGTAGAAGACATGGATAACGTCAAACCCCGCGTCAAAGTGCCGAGCAAGGCCTCTGCCGGCGAGAGCGTCACCATCAAGACGCTGATCAGCCACCCGATGGAATCGGGCCAGCGCAAGGACAAGGACGGCAACGTCATTCCCGAGCACATCATCGATCGCTTCACCGCCACCTTCAACGGCGAGACGATCATCGATGTGGCGATGGAGCCGGCGATCTCGACCAACCCGTATTTCGAGTTTCAGGCGAAAGTGCCCGAGAGCGGCACCTTCACCTTCACCTGGCACGACCAGGACGGGGACGTCTACGAAGAGACCGGCGAGATCACCGTCGGCTGACGGCAGCCGGGCCCCGCTGGGGGCCCGGTCTCACAGGGAGGGAAAACATGAAAATGACAAAGACCATCGCCCTGACCGCCGGCCTCGTCGCCGCGGCAGGCCTTGCCTGGGCCGAGGCCGACGAGGACAGCCTCGTCATCAACGGCGACATCGAGATCGTGACCGAGGCAGAGCCGCCGGCGCATCTCGACGGTGTGCTGCCGGTGATCTATTCAGGCTGGCGCTTCCGCTCGGACGAAACCCAGGAAGCCGAGATGGACGATTTCGACAACCCGGCTTTCCTGGCCGTCGATCAGGCCCAGGCGGCCTGGGATACGGTCGAGGGTGAGGCGGGCGAGAGCTGCGCCTCTTGCCACGGCGACGTGTCCGAAGCGATGGAGGGCGTGCGCGCTGTCTATCCCAAGTGGAACGAAGGGGCCGGCGAGGTTCGCACCCTGGCCCAGCAGATCAACGCCTGCCGGACCGAGAACATGAAGGCCGAGCCCTATGGCTACACCTCGGGCGACATGACCGCGATGGAAGCGCTTATCTCGGTCCAGTCGCGCGGCATGCCGGTGAACGTCGCCATCGACGGCCCGGTGGCCGAGACCTGGGAGCAGGGCAAGGAGCTCTACTACACCCGGTTCGGTCAGCTGGAGCTGAGCTGCGCGTCCTGCCACGAGCAGAACTACGGCAACTACATCCGCGCCGACCACCTGAGCCAGGGTCAGATCAACGGCTTCCCGGCCTACCGTCTGAAGAACACCAAGCTCAACCAGGTGCATGATCGCTTCAAGGGCTGCGTGCGCGACACCCGCGCCGAAACCTTCAGCCCCGGCTCGCCCGAGTTCGTGGCGCTCGAGCTCTATGTCGCCTCGCGCGGCAACGGTCTCTCGGTCGAGGCACCCTCGGTCCGCAACTGATCAAAGGACCCCGCGTCGCATCCGTGGCGCGGGGTCTTTCGCTTGTAACGCATGCACATATCCGAATGTTTGACCTGACGGGAAGGGCCCGAAGATGATCTCCAGACGCGATTTCCTGCAAGCCTCAATGGCCGCGGCGGCGCTTTACGGCGCGTCGGGCTTTGGCCGATGGTCTCGCCTCGCTGCCCAGCAGATGCTCAGCCAGGACGACATCCTGGGCTTCGAGCCCCTGGGCAACGTCACGCTGATCCACATGACGGATATCCACGCCCAGCTCACGCCGCTCTATTTCCGCGAGCCCGAGGTGAATATCGGCGTCGGTGCGAACCGGGGCGAGGTGCCGCATATCACCGGCGCCGAATTCCGCCGCTTCTACGGGATCGAAGATGGAACTCCGGCGCATTACGCGCTGACCTACAACGATTTTTCCGCCCTGGCCAAAGGCTATGGCCGGATGGGTGGGCTCGACCGCATCGCGACGGTGATCAAGGCGATCCGCGCCGAGCGGCCCGACGCGCTTCTCCTTGATGGCGGCGACACCTGGCACGGCTCCTACACCTGTCTCAAGACCGCCGGTCAGGACGTCGTGGATGCGATGAACCTCCTGAAACCCGACGCGATGACCTTCCACTGGGAGTTCACGCTGGGCTCCGACCGCGTGCACGAGATCCTCGACACGCTGCCCTTCGCCGCGCTGGGGCAGAACATCTTCGACGCCGAGTGGGACGAGCCCGCGGAGCGCTTCAAGCCCTACCAGTTCTTCGAGAAGAACGGCGTCAACATCGCCGTCATCGGCCAGGCCTTCCCCTATATGCCGATCGCCAACCCGGGCTGGATGTTCCCCGAATACAGCTTCGGCATCCGCGACGAGCACATGGCCCAGATGGTCCAGGAGGTGCGTGACCAGGGCGCCGATCTCGTCGTCTGCCTCAGCCATAACGGCTTCGACGTGGACAAGAAGATGGCCAGCGTCGTGCCCGGCATCGACGTCATCCTCTCCGGCCACACCCATGATGCGCTGCCCGAGCCGGTCGTCGTCGGCGACACGATCGTCATCGCCACCGGCTCGAACGGCAAGTTCGTCTCCCGCGTCGATCTCGATGTGCGCGACGGCAAGATGATGGGCTACCGCCACAAGCTGATCCCGATCTTCTCGGACGTGATCGCGCCCGACGCCGAGATGGCGGCCCAGATCGAAAGCTCCCGCGCGCCGTTCCTCGCCGACATGCAGGAGGTGATCGGCCAGGCCGAGGGGCTTCTCTATCGCCGCGGCAATTTCAACGGCTCTTGGGACGACGTGATCTGCGACGCGCTGCTGTCGGAGCGCGAGGCCGAGATCGCGCTCTCTCCCGGCGTGCGCTGGGGGCCGTCCCTGATCCCCGGTCAGGACATCACCCGCGAGGACATCTTCGGCGTCACCTCGATGACCTATCCCGAGGCCTACCGGACCGAGATGAACGGCGAGTTCCTCAAGGTCGTGCTCGAGGACGTCGCCGACAACATCTTCAACCCCGACCCGTTCTACCAGCAGGGCGGCGACATGGTCCGGGTCGGCGGCATGGGCTACCGCATCGACGTGCGCAAGCCGCAGGGCGAGCGGATCTCGGAGATGACGCTTCTCGCGACCGGCGAGCCCATCGACCCGGCGCGAAACTACGTCGTCGCGGGTTGGGCCAGCGTCAACGAGGGCACCGAGGGCCCGCCGATCTGGGAGGTGGTCGAGAGCCACATCCGCAAGCTCGGCACGGTCAATTCCGACGAGAATACCAGTGTGACGGTGGACGGCGCGTAAGCGCCGCCGCCTCGGCCCCTCGGGGTCAAAAAATTTTCGATATATCATTCACATAGTAGAATGTGACGATACGAAGGAGGAAGGTCTGAGATGACGGACGAGACCAAGGCGGGCACCAGCCGCCGGGCATTCCTGAGAGGGTCGGTCGCGCTCGGGGGCGCGGTTCTGGGGGCGGGCGCGGCGCGGGCGGCAGAGCCCGATCCGCTGATCACGGAGACCCAAGGCTTCGCGCAGAGCCTGGGCGACGGCGTCGACGCCACGCCCTACGGCCTGCCCATCGAATACGAGAGCGACGTGATCCGCCGCAATGTCGAGTGGCTGACCGCCGACACGATCTCGTCGATCAACTTCACGCCGATCCACGCGCTCGACGGCACGATCACCCCGCAGGGCTGCGCCTTCGAGCGTCACCATTCCGGCGCCATCGACATGTCGAAGGACGAGTACCGGCTGATGGTCAACGGCCTCGTCGGCACGCCGCTGGTCTTCACCTATTCCGATCTCGAACGCTTCCCGCGCGAGAACCATGTCTATTTCTGCGAATGCGCGGCCAATACCGGCATGGAATGGGCGGGCGCGCAGCTCAACGGCGCGCAGTTCACCCATGGCATGATCCACAACATGGAATATTCCGGTGTGCCGCTCCGCACGCTCCTGGAAGAGGCGGGGCTGCCCGACGATCTCGATGGCAAATGGGTCTATGTGGAGGGGCACGACGCCTCCTCGAACGGCCGCTCCATCCCGATCGAGAAGGCGCTCGACGACGTGCTCGTCGCCTTCAAGGCCAATGGCGAGGCGCTCCGCAAGGAGCATGGCTATCCCGTCCGCCTCGTCGTGCCCGGCTGGGAAGGCAACATGTGGGTGAAGTGGCTCCGCCGCATCGAGATCACCGACGGCCCCGTCGAGAGCCGCGAGGAGACCTCGAAATACACCGACACGCTGGCCGATGGCACCTCGCGGAAATGGACCTGGGTCATGGACGCCAAGTCGGTCGTCACATCGCCCAGTCCGCAAGCGCCGATCTCCCACGGCCCCGGCCCGATGGTCATCACCGGTCTCGCCTGGTCGGGTCACGGCGCGATCACGCGCGTCGATGTCTCGAAGGATGGCGGCAAGACCTGGGAGACCGCGCGCCTGGCCAAGCCCGGCGAGAAGATGGCGCTGACCCGCTTCTATCTCGACACGGTCTGGGACGGCTCCGAGATGCTGCTCCAGTCGCGCGCAATGGACGAGACCGGCTATGTCCAGCCGACCAAGACGCAGCTGCGCGAGGTGCGCGGCGAGAACTCGATCTACCACAACAACTGCATCCAGACCTGGCATGTGAAGGAAAACGGGGAGGCGGAAAATGTCGAAGTCTCTTAAACTCTTCGGCGGCGCGCTCGGCGGCATGGCGATCCTGCTGACCACCGCCGTCGGCTTCGCCGACCGCTTCGTGACCCGCCCCGCACCCGCGCCCCAGCGCGCGGCCGAGGCAGAGCCCGCACCGTCGTCTCCGCCCGTCGCTGCCCAGACCTCCGAGGCTCCCGCGGAGGGGCTGCTCGTCGCCGCCGCGCAGGCCGACGAGGGCGGCTCGGGCGCCAAGTTCGGCATCGGCCGCGAGGCGCTGCCCGAAGAGATCGACGCCTGGGATGTCAACATCATGCCGAACGGCGAGGGGCTGCCCGAGGGCTCGGGCTCGGTCGCCGATGGCGAGGGGCTTTTCTCGGAAAACTGCGCGGTCTGTCACGGCGAGTTCGCCGAGGGCATCGGCAACTGGCCCGAGCTCGCCGGCGGCGAGGGCACGCTGGCCGACAAGGACCCGGTCAAGACCGTGGGCAGCTACTGGCCCTATCTCTCGACCGCCTGGGACTACGTCCACCGCTCCATGCCCTTCGGCAACGCCCAGAGCCTCAGCGATGACGAGGTCTACGCGATCGTGGCCTACATCCTCTATTCCAACTTCATCGTGGATGACGAATTCGTCCTCTCGAACGAGAACTTCCTCGAGGTCGAGATGCCCAACGCCGACGGCTTCATCGTCGACGACCGGGCCGAGACGGAATACCCGATGTGGCGCGCCGAGCCTTGCATGGAGAATTGCAAGGACGAGGTGAAGATCACCATGAAGGCCACCGTGCTCGACGTGACGCCCGAGGAAGAGGGCACCGTCGCCGAAGCGCTGACCGAGGCCAAGGCCGAGCTCGAAGAGGCGGGCAGCGACAGCGAGGGTTCCGAGACCGTCGAAGCCTCCGCGGAAGAGACCGCCGATACCGAGGCGCCCGCGGAGGACATCTCGGCCCCGGACCCCGAACTGGTCGCCGCGGGCGAGAAGGTCTTCCGCAAATGCTCGGCCTGCCACAAGGTCGGCGAGGGCGCGAAGAACGGCTCCGGTCCGCAGCTGAACGGCATCGTCGGGCGCGAGGTCGGCGGCGTCGACGGCTTCAACTATTCCGGCACGCTTGCGGATCATGGCGGGGTCTGGGACGAGGCGCTCCTGGCCGAGTTCCTCGCCGATCCGCGCGGCACGATGAGCGGCACCAAGATGGCCTTCGCCGGTCTCCGCAAGGAGGAGGACCGCGCCGCGGTCATCGCCTATCTCAAGAGCGTCGGCGAATGAGGGCATGGGCCCTCCTGCTCCTCGCCGCGGCCCCCGCCGCGGCGAGCGAGCCCGATCCTGACACCCGCGCCGCGCTCCTCGCCGACGGAGACGCGGAATGGGGCGCCTATCTCGCCGGAGAATGCACCGCCTGCCACCAGGGCGATGGCGGGGCAGAGGGCATCCCGGCGATCACCGGCCTGCCGCGCGACGCCTTTTTCGACGTCATGGCGGCCTACAAGCACAAGGATTTGGAGCACCCGGTGATGACCATGGTCGCCGGGCGTCTCTCATATGAGGAGATCGCGGCACTCGCCGCCTATTTCGAAGAGCTCCAATAAGGAGCCGTTTCATTTTTTAAGGGAGGACATCATGACTTTGCACAGACGCTCATTTCTCGCCACGGGGGCCGCGTCGCTGACGCTCGCAGCCCCGATGCTGCGCGCCCAAGGCAAACCCCGCGTGGTGGTGGTCGGCGGCGGCGCCGGGGGCGCCACGGCGGCGCGCTACATCGCCAAGGACAGCGAGGGCGCGATCGACGTCACGCTGATCGAGCCCAGCCGCACTTACTACACCTGCTTCTTCTCGAACCTCTATCTCGGCGGCTTCCGCGAGTTGGAGAGCCTCGCCCACGGCTACGGCACGCTGGCCGCGGAGCATGGCATCAACGTGGTGCATGACTGGGCCACCGGCGTCGATCGCGATGCCCGGACCGTGGCGCTCGCGGGCGGCGGCTCGGTGCCTTATGACCGGCTGATCCTGTCGCCCGGCATCGATTTCGTCGACGGCTCCGTGCCGGGCTGGGGGCTCGAGCATCAGGACGTGATGCCCCACGCCTACAAGGCCGGGACGCAGACAGAGCTCCTGAAAGCGCAGGTCATGGCCATGCCCGAGGGCGGCACCTTCGTCATGGTCGCGCCGCCGAACCCGTATCGCTGTCCGCCGGGACCCTACGAGCGGGTGTCGATGATTGCGAATTACCTCAAGGCCAACAACCCGACCGCGAAGATCATCATCGCCGATCCGAAAGAGAAGTTCTCGAAGCAGGCGCTCTTCGAGGAAGGCTGGCAAAAGCACTATTCCGGCATGATCGAGCGGATCGGCCCTGATTTCGGCGCGGGCAACACCAGCGTCGATGCCGCGTCGATGACGGTTGATATCGACGGCGAGGTGATCGAGGCCGACGTGGTCAACGTCATCCCCGCCCAGAAGGCCGGGCGCATCTGCTCCGAGGCCGGGCTGACCGAGGGCGACTGGGCGCCGGTCAACGCGGCGGATATGTCCTCGAAGATGGACGAGGCCGTGCATATCCTGGGCGATGCCTCGGCGCAGGGCGACATGCCGAAATCGGGCTTCTCGGCCAACAGCCAGGCGAAGGTCTGCGCGATGGCGGTGCGCGGCGCGCTGACGGGCAGCCGCGTCTTCCCGGCGCGGTTCAACAACACCTGCTGGTCGCTGATCTCGGGTGAGGATGGGGTGAAGGTCGGCGCCGCCTACGAGGCGACCGACGAGAAGATCGCATCGACCGAGGGCTTCATCAGCCAGACCGGAGAGGACCCGGCGACCCGCAAGGCGACTTACGAGGAAAGCCTCGGCTGGTACCGGGCGATCACCGAGGACATGTTCGGCTGATCCCCACCGGCGGCGGTTTCCGAACCGGAAACCGTCGAAATCCGGTTCGGATTTCGGGCGGATTTTGTGTCAAAATCCGCTCGCCGAAAGAAGGTCGGGGATGCGCTCCCGGAACTTGAAGAAGCCCTTGGTGGCATGCGGCCAGGCCCGCGCGTCCCAGTCCCGGACCGGAGAGACGATCGGCACGCCGCCCGCACCCCGGAGAAGACCCTGCACCGGTCCGACGGGTGGGTAGGACGTCACGATCTGCTCCGCACCATGCCCCTCCGCCCAGGCCATCACCGCCTCGCGGTTGTCGAGCCCGTCCGTGACCTCGCCGAGCCGCTCCTCGTGCCGCGCCACGCAATCGGCCAGCGCCCCGGCCTTGAACGCCTGGACCCGCTCCGACGCCTTCAGGATCGACATCCGCCCCGTCGCATCCACCACCCCTGTTGCCACCGGCGCCAGCCCGGCCTCAAACAGCCATTCCGGCGACAGGTCGTCTTCGTGCAGGAGCAGCACAGAACGCTTGCCGGGATCGATCCGACCGCCTTCGGGCAGGGGGCCGGGATCGGGGTTCGGCGCGCCCGAGACCGCGCGCACCTCCTCGACCAGTCCATTCGGGCGGAACCGTCCTTCGGTGAAGCGCGCGATGTTCGACGCGGTCGCCGCATAGGGTTTCCCGGGCGTCTGCAGCCCCGCCACCCAACGCCAGGACAGCGTGTTCGAGGCCGGATCGCCATCGAGCAGGTGCCGCAGGAAGAAATCCGCCCCGAGCGCCCAGGGCAGGCGCAGCGTGAAGATCCAGATCGAGGCGAACCACATGCGCGCGTGGTTGTGCAGATACCCGGTCTCGACCAGTTCCCGCGCCCAGTGATCGGCGCAGTCGATCCCGGTCTCGCCGCGGCAGGCGGCCTCCCAGCGCTCGCGCAGGCCCGACTGGCTTTGCACCTGGTCCCAGGCCAGGACCAGCTCGCCCCAATAGGCGCCCCAGACGGTGGGCCGCATCTCGAGCCAGCCCTTGAAGTAGCTGCGCCAGAAGACCTCGTCGACGAACTTGCCCGCGGCGTCGCGGCCATGCTCGGCCAGAACCGCCCCGAGCACCTCCTCCTCGGTCACCAGGCGATGCCGCAGCCAGGGCGACAGGCGCGAGACGTTCTCATGCCCCGGCAGATCGTAATTCCGCCGCTCCGCATAGGCGCGGCCCGCCTGCGGCACGAACGCCCTCAGCCGCTTCAATCCGGCGTCCCGCGTCGGCTCCGCCCAGCCCTGATCCATCTCTGCCTCCCGTCTCGACGCCAGCGAGGGTAGGGCGCCGCCGCCCCGCCGCAAGCGCGACCAAACGCGCGGGTCGGAGTGCCTCACGACCAACCTCTCGGATTGTGCACGACCCTCCCTTGCAGCCCCTCCCGGGCGTGACTAAGACTCTCCCGACCGGCCGCCGTGCGGGGCGGCGGGACAAGCGAGAGGCAGGCGCTATGAGAGATCCGATCGACACCTATATGAACACGCTCGTGCCCATGGTGGTCGAGCAGACCAGCCGTGGCGAGCGCGCCTACGACATCTTCTCGCGTCTTCTCAAGGAGCGGATCGTGTTCCTGTCGGGCCCCGTCCATGACGGCATGTCGAGCCTGATGGTGGCGCAGCTTCTACATCTCGAGGCCGAGAACCCGTCCAAGGAAATCTCGATGTACATCAACTCGCCCGGCGGCGTGGTGACCTCGGGGCTGTCGATCTACGACACCATGCAGTACATCAAGCCCGCCGTGTCGACGCTGGTCATCGGCCAGGCGGCCTCGATGGGCTCGCTTCTTCTGACCGCGGGCGAGAAGGGCATGCGGTTCTCGCTGCCCAACAGCCGGGTGATGGTCCACCAGCCCTCCGGCGGCTACCAGGGCCAGGCGACGGATATCATGATCCACGCCCAAGAGACCCAGAAGCTCAAGAACCGGCTGAACGAGATCTACGTCAAGCACACCGGACAGACCCTGAAGAAGGTCGAGGCGGCGCTTGAGAGGGACAATTTCATGTCGCCCGAAGAGGCCAAGGACTGGGGGCTCATCGACGAGATCGTCGCGAGCCGCGAAAAGGTCGAAGATCTGACGTCCTAACCTTTGGGCAACAGACCGTGACCGGCGCAAAGCCGGTGCAATTTGCGATTGTCGGGCCGGGGAAGCTGGCCTAGGCTAACGGCATCTTTTTGGCCTGTCGGCCCCGGGTGTCCGCCCATGACGGCGGGCTCCGGAGGGCAGGTCCGGGAAAGGGTTGATATGGCGACGAATTCTGGCGGCGACAGCAAGAATACCCTCTATTGTTCCTTCTGCGGCAAAAGCCAGCATGAAGTGCGCAAGCTGATTGCGGGCCCGACCGTGTTCATCTGCGACGAATGCGTCGAGCTGTGCATGGACATTATCCGCGAAGAGACCAAGGGCTCCGGCCTCAAGAGCTCGGATGGCGTCCCGACGCCGCTCGAGATCTGCAAGGTTCTGGACGATTACGTGATCGGCCAGGCCAAGGCCAAGCGCGTGCTCTCGGTCGCGGTGCACAACCACTACAAGCGCCTGAACCATTCGGCGAAAAGCTCCGATATCGAGCTCTCGAAGTCGAACATCCTGCTGATCGGCCCGACCGGCTGCGGCAAGACGCTTCTGGCACAGACGCTGGCGCGCATCCTCGATGTGCCCTTCACCATGGCCGACGCGACCACGCTGACCGAGGCCGGCTACGTGGGCGAGGATGTCGAGAACATCATCCTCAAGCTCCTGCAGGCGTCGGAATACAATGTCGAGCGGGCGCAGCGCGGCATCGTCTATATCGACGAGGTCGACAAGATCACCCGCAAGTCCGAGAACCCGTCGATCACCCGCGACGTGTCGGGCGAGGGCGTGCAGCAGGCGCTTCTGAAGCTGATGGAGGGCACCGTGGCCTCCGTGCCGCCGCAGGGCGGTCGGAAGCATCCCCAGCAGGAGTTCCTGCAGGTGGACACGACCAACATCCTCTTCATCTGCGGCGGTGCCTTCGCCGGTCTCGACCGGATCATCGCGCAGCGCGGCAAGGGCTCGGCGATGGGCTTCGGGGCCGATGTCCGCGACGTGGACGAGCGCGGCGTGGGCGAGATCTTCCAGGATCTGGAGCCCGAGGATCTGCTCAAGTTCGGCCTGATCCCGGAATTCGTCGGTCGTCTTCCGGTTCTGGCGACGCTCGAGGATCTCGACGAGGACGCGCTGGTCACCATCCTGACCCAGCCCAAGAACGCGCTGGTCAAGCAGTACCAGCGGCTCTTCGAGATCGAGGACACGACGCTGACCTTCACCGACGATGCGCTCTCGGCCATCGCCAAGAAGGCCATCGCCCGGAAAACCGGCGCGCGCGGCTTGCGCTCGATCCTCGAGGACATCCTGCTCGACACCATGTTCGAACTGCCGGGCATGGATGATGTCGAAGAGGTGGTCGTCAACGAAGAGGCGGTGACCTCCGAGGCCAAGCCGCTGATGATCTACGCCGACCAGAAGAAGGAGCCCGCCTCCGCGGGCTGATCTCCGGTCGCATCTGAAACCTTTACGCGCCGTCCGGTCCATCGGGCGGCGCGTTTCGTTCGTGGAGAGCGGCTCTTGACGCGGCGCGCGGCGCGGCTCTTATCGGCGCCAGACACTCTCTGGAGACATGGACATGACCGAGATCACCCGCATCCACACCGGCAGCCCGTTCGAGGCCAAGATCGGATATTGCCGCGCCACCGTCGCCGGCGGGTTCGTCTTCGTCGCCGGAACGGTGGGGCAGGGCGAGACGGTCGAAGAGCAATGCCGCGCCGCGCTCGCCACCATCAGCAAGGCCCTCGCCGAGGCCGGAAGCGGCTTCGACCGGGCGGTGCGCGTCACCTACTACCTGCCGGACCGGAGCGAGTTCGAACGCTGCTGGCCGATCCTCTCCGAGACCTTCGGCGCCAACCCGCCCGCCGCGACGATGATCGAATGCGGCCTGATCGACCCGGCCTATCGGATCGAGATCGAACTGACGGCGCTTGCGGGCTGAGCGGGCGATGACTCAGCAGTGCCGGACGTCCGGCGTTTGGATCGTTTATCGTAGTCGTTTCCGATGATCTTCTTCACGTAACGCCATCGAAGGTCCGGCCAATCTGCGGTGCCCGAAACGAAACCGGCTTCCGCGAGCAATCGTTCGAGGCGCGGCAGGTCTGGAACGCCTAGATCGTGGCGCGATTTGTGCCCGCCTTTTCGTTCGTACACGTTCCGAAGTGCGTCGAGGCGGTGAGGCGTGATCCCAGCGAAGCTCTGAAGATGACGCAAAATTTGGTTCGTGGCGACACTCTGGCGTCTAAGGATAATTCCAACCTGCTGGTGCGGACGTCCGCACATGGCAAAAAGGTGGAGCGCCGACCCTTCAACGGCCAGCACCTTCTTTGCGGCCTTGTAGCGCGCCACCTGAGTGTGCAGGTCGTGTTTTTCTGGATGGAAAATCTCATAGCCTTCCGCAGCCAAAAGCCTTTCGATCCGTTCCTCGCCGATAAGTCCGCCTTTGCGGCTCCCGAGGTTCGCGCGGCTGATATAAAGCCGCTCGCTGCCATCCGGCTCCACATATGAGCCGAAACGTCGAGAAATGAAGCCGCGAAACGGCTCAGTGCCCGAAATGATCGGTCCAAGGCCGAAGCCTTGGCCCGGTACAATCAATTCCGCGACCTCGGTTGGCTCCTCGATCACCTTGACTTGGAGATCAATGCCGCAGAGGCTCCAGAAGGCGCGCTGGAAGTCTCGTATCTCGTTGCCGGAACGCGGTCTTTTGCCCACGTAAACGATTCCTTCGGGCGGGCGTTCGGTCGCGTCGAGACCCCAAAGACGTCCGGTGCTTTCTACAAGAAAGTGTCCGAAATGACGCCAAAGGACACCACCCCAAAGCCACCGTCCTTCTAGCTTTGCGGGCGTGCAATTGTCAGGCAGCGGCGGTTCCGTCGAAAGCGGGCGGGCATTGCGCCAATAAGCGCCGGTATTGCAATAGCTGCCATCTGACCGGCGGATGCCCAATGGCTGCACGAACCCGCGCGTCTCCGCCGGAAGAACCAGCGCATCCCTTAAATCTTCCAAAGAGACGGACCATCCGCCGTCCGGGTGAGGGCATTCCTGAAACGTTTGGGTCATCAAACGATACCCCGGATGTCATCTTGAGCGGCTAAAATCCCGGCTATTATTACAGCTCTCATGTAGTCGATCCTCAAGCCCCTTCTGGGGCTGTTCGTCATGCGACCAAAGCCTAGCGTCGCCTGCGCCGCCTGCACAGTCCCAGGCTCCGTCGCCGCCCGGGGATGCGGGTGCGCCGCCACACCCGGCCGAGGCTGGACCTCGCCCGCGCGATGCGGCATAGGAGAGACAGGCACGATTGGAGGTGCATATGGGCATCGTGAACACGCTTCTCCGGGCAGTGACCTGGTGGAACGGCCAAACCCTGAACACTCAGCTCTGGACCTGGCGCAAAGGCGAGAAGGTCGGCGAGGATTCGCAGGGCAACGTCTTCTACCAGTCCGGCGGCGGCGCCCGCCGCTGGGTGATCTACAACGGCGAGGCCGAGGCCACGCGCGTCGATCCCGACTGGCACGGCTGGCTGCACCACACCTATGATGCGCCTCCCACCGACAAGCCGCTCGCCCACAAGCCGTGGGAAAAGCCCCATATCGAGAACCTCACCGGCAGCGCGCTGGCCTATGCGCCGAAGGGCTCGATCCGCCGCGTCGACCCGATCGAGCGCAGCGATTACGAGGCCTGGAGCCCGGAGTGACGCCGATGCGCGCTTTGTGTCTTGCGCTCGCGCTGATCGCCTCTCCGGCGATGGCGCAGGAAGCCACGCAGAACGGCTCGGGCGTGGCGATCCGCGCGCTCGACAAGCTGACCGGCAAGGTCAGCGACATGCAGCTGCCCGCCGGGCAGATGCAGTCGGTCGGCCGGATCGAGATCGCCGCAGAGCAGTGCCGCTACCCGGATGGCAATCCCGCGGGCGACGCCTATGCCTGGCTGACGGTGCGCGAGCTCGGCGTGCCCGAGCCGGTGTTCCGCGGCTGGATGATCGCGTCGGCCCCCGCGCTCAACGCGCTCGACCACCCGCGCTACGACGTCTGGGTGTTGCGCTGCACCACGTCCTGACCCGACGCCGCAAGCGCCACTGACACCAGGTCCGCCGACATCTCCAGCGCGTCGCGCAGGGCGTCGTGATAGGCAGCCCGGGGGATCTCGATCGCACCGAGCGACGCCAGATGCGAGGTCAGGAACTGCGTGTCGAAGAGCGTGAACCCGGTCCGCCGCAGCTGATCGACCAGCCACGCGAGCGCCACCTTCGACGCATCGGTCCGGCGCGAGAACATGCTTTCGCCGCAGAACGCCGCGCCGAGCGCGACGCCGTAGATCCCGCCCGCCAGTTCGCCATCCTGCCAGACCTCCAGCGAATGGGCATCGCCCGAGGCATGGAGTGCGTTGAAAAGACGGTCGATCTCGGGGTTGATCCAGGTCTCGGGCCGGTCGGCGCAGGCCGCGATCACGTCGCCGAAGGCGCGGTTCAGCGTCACCTCGTAATCGTCGCGCCGGAGCCGCCGCGCGAGGCTGCGCGAGATGCGGAACCCGTCGAGCGGCAGGACGCCGCGAAGCTTCGGATCGACCCAGAAGATAACCGGGTCGTTCCGGCTTTCCGCCATGGGAA
Organism: Litorisediminicola beolgyonensis; assembly: GCF_042679605.1. Lineage (NCBI taxonomy): Bacteria > Pseudomonadati > Pseudomonadota > Alphaproteobacteria > Rhodobacterales > Paracoccaceae > Litorisediminicola > Litorisediminicola beolgyonensis. The sequence continues at coordinate 2,964 of NZ_JBHTMU010000007.1, read as the reverse complement.
ACACCCCGGCGCGATAGGCCTGGATCAGAAGGTCCGGCGACAGGCTCACGCGGTCTCGAGCGCCTCCGCCAGCCATTTCTCGAGCCAGTGGATGTTGTAGCGCCCGGCTTCGACATCCGGCTCGTCCAGGAGCGCATGAAAGAGCGGGACCGTCGTGTCCACGCCGTCCACGATCAGCTCGCCGAGCGCGCGCTTCATCCGCGCGATGGCTTCGGGTCGGTCACGTCCGTGCACGATGAGCTTGGCGATCAGGCTGTCGTAATAGGGCGGGATGCGGTAGCCGTCGTAGAGCGCGCTGTCCATCCGCACGCCGAGGCCGCCCGGCGCGTGATACTGCGTGATCCGGCCCGGCGAGGGCGAGAAGTTCGGCAGTTTCTCGGCATTGATCCGCGCCTCGATCGCGTGCCCGCGGATCACGAGATCCTCCTGCGCAAAGGACAGGGGCTGCCCCGAGGCCACGCGAATCTGCTCGCGCACCAGGTCGACCCCGAAGATCGCCTCGGTCACCGGATGCTCGACCTGCAGGCGGGTGTTCATCTCAATGAAATAGAACTCGCCGTCTTCATAGAGAAACTCGATGGTTCCAGCACCGGCATAGCCGATCTCGGCCACGGCATCGGCGCAGATCTTGCCGATCCGCGCGCGCTCTTCTTCCGAGATTGCGGGGCCGGGGGCCTCTTCCAGCACCTTCTGGTGACGGCGCTGCAGCGAGCAGTCGCGCTCGCCCAGATGCACCGCCTTGCCCTTGCCGTCGCCAAAGACCTGGATCTCGATATGGCGCGGCGTGGTCAGGTATTTCTCGATATAGACCTCGTCATTGCCGAAGGCCGCCTTGGCCTCGGACCGCGCGGTCTGGAAGGCGCGCTCCATGTCGCCGGCGCTCTGCGCCACCTTCATGCCGCGGCCGCCGCCGCCCGCGGTCGCCTTGACGATGACCGGATAGCCCATCTCGTCGCCGAGCGCCTTGGCGGTCTCCAGATCCGGGATGCCGCCGTCCGAGCCGGGCACGCAGGGCACGCCGAGCGCCTTCATCGTGTCCTTGGCGGTGATCTTGTCACCCATGATACGGATGTGTTCGGCGGTCGGCCCGATGAAGGTCAGGCCGTGATCCTCGACGATCTGCACGAAGCGGGCATTCTCCGAGAGAAACCCGTAGCCCGGGTGGATCGCCTGAGCGCCGGTCACCTCGCAGGCCGAGATGATCGCCGGGATCGACAGGTAGCTTTGCGCCGAAGAGGCCGGGCCGATGCAGATCGTCTCGTCGGCCATGCGCACATGCATCGCATCGGCATCGGCGGTGGAATGGACCGCGACGCTCGCGATCCCCATCTCGCGGCAGGCGCGGATGACGCGCAGCGCGATTTCGCCGCGATTGGCAATCAGGACCTTGTCGAACATCGCGCTTACTCGAGAATGACGAGAGGCGCGCCGTATTCGACCGGTGCGCCGTCTTCGACGAGGATACGCTTGACCGTGCCGGAGCGCGGCGCCGGGATGTGGTTCATCGTCTTCATCGCCTCGACGATGAGAAGCGTGTCGCCTTCCTGGACCTGCGCGCCGGTCTTGATGAAGGACGGGGCGCCGGGTTCCGGCTGCATGTAGACCGTGCCGACCATCGGCGAGGTCACGGCGCCTGGATGGCTGGCCGGATCGTCGCTCGCCGGGGCTTCAGCGGCGGGCGCGGGGGCTGCCGCTGCGGGCGCTGCCGCCGGTGCAGGAGCGGGGGCGGCGATTGCCGGTGCGGCGGCTTGCGGTTGCAGACGGCTGACGCGGACATTGAGGCTGTCGTCTTCGCCGTAATCCCGCTTGACCTGCAGCTCGGTCAGATCGTTTTCCCGCAGGAGTTCCGCAAGCGCCTGGATAAAGGCGACGTCGGCCTCGTGTTTGTTGTTGGTCATGCCATCCTCGGTCGGTTCTCGCCGCCGCCCGGACCCTGGGTCAGCGCTGTCACCGCCGCTTATAGGGCATGGCAAAGGCGGTGAAAAGCGACGCTGCGTCGGGGCTTGCAGCCAGGCGCGCCATCGCTCTCCGTCAGGACGCGACGCGAGCCTGCCTTCAACCCATTTGCCAGACGCCGAGCTCGGACATCAGGCCTCGGAAAATCGCCCGGCCACCGAGGAGAACATCGCTGATCGAAGGCTCTACAAGGCCGCTCGCGATCGGGACGAACGATAGAGGGGGCCCTCCCGAAAAGCCCCCGTCGTCTCTCACGTATCGCGCGCAAGAGCATCTTCCATTGGCTCGCTGACCGGTGGCAGAACCTCTGGCCCGTCTTCGATCAGGCCCACGGGCGGGCTCGGCGGGTCTGCGTCCGATCCTCCCGGGGCCCCTATCTCGGGCGGCTCAGAGCTGAACCCCCGCATCGCGGCGCCCGGTGCCGCGTAGGCTTGGGGTGCTGCGTGGTCGGGCAGGGCGCGGGCGTCCCTTGCTGTATCCGAGGCACGGTCGGGGAGGGCGCCGGAGCGCGCTTGTGCGTCGAGCAGCGCGGCGATCTTGAGTTGCACGATGGTCGGCGGCGCGACGTGATCGTCCGATCCCGCGCGTTGGGATTTTGCGTTGGCGTCGCTGTCCCGCGCCATCGATCCTGTGTCGAGGGCGCTGCGGCCGGAGTTTTCGAGCCGCTCCACCCTCGCCTCGGGTCGAAACGGCTGAGGGCGCTCTGCGAGGCCCAGAGGGTGGCCGCTCACCTGCGGTGCGGTTAGCGGAACGGGTCCAGTGATGTGCATGGATGCCTCCGACTTCGGGAACTCCTCGAAGCGTAGCATCGGTGCCTGCGAGAACCGGAGCGAATTCGGATCTCATGGTTGCCAAACCGTAAACCGGGGTGACCATGCCGGGCAAAGCCAAGATCAGCTTCGCTCTGCAAGCCATTAAAAAGTATCAGGTTCTGTTCTGCCGATTTTCGATGAGGTCGTCGACGACCTCGGGTTCGGCGAGGGTGGAGGTGTCGCCGAGGGAGCCGTA